>CALWKL010000089.1 GCA_944381255.1 uncultured Clostridia bacterium
AAAAAAATAGGTATTACGAAAGAATTCACTTCTAGCGAGGAATATGCCGATGCAATAATTGAGTTCAAAAATATGCCGAAAGAAAAATATAGCAAATTTTGTAATAATGCTTTAGCTGCTGCTAAAGAATATGATTATCCCAAATTGGCAAATAAAGTTGAAGCGGTATGCTTAAAAGCAATAGGAGATTGATAATTGATGGTAGCATATAGTATGAAAAATATCATGAAGATCATTCAATACGTCTGTTTTGTGGCAGGAGTCATTACCTGGATTTGTGGTTGGTGTATATTTGGATTTGATTTTCTGGCTTGGGGAATGTTACTGATATTTTTAAATAATATAATTTTTTCTTTCTTGCATTTAAAAGAGCGCATTATTTTTCTTGTATTCCATGGCGCTTTTTTTACATTTCTTTTATCAAGACCTATATTGGGAACTTTATGTGGGGATGACTGGTGGAATTCAATGTCTCAGTCTGAAGAAAATGTACGGTTTGCGGTATTGATTGTGACAATATCACTGGTGAGTATGTTTGTCGGCGCATCATTATTTTCTGCTTATTTAAAAAGAAATGAAAATAATAATGAAAGAGTGCTGCATTCTCCTAAGAAAGAAGAGTATATTATAGCATTGCAGATTGTTTCACTTTTAGTATTTGTTATAGCCGCAATTTTTTTCTTTATCCAAGAAAGTGAAAAGCTAGTATTTATCTGGCAAAAAAATTATTTAGATTACTATACAGGATTTCAGAGTCAGCTGCCCAACTATATACACACTTTTGCGGGCTTTTTACCATATAGTTTATGTGTATATCTGGCAACTATGCCAACTAAAAAGCATACTTTCATACCTTTGTGTATATATTGGATTTCATCTCTCCCATCTCTTATAGTCGGTCTTAGAAATCCATTGATTTTAAACAGTATATTTATTTTTTTATATTACTTTTTAAGAGATGCATTTAGGGATAAAGAAAAGTGGATCGGAAAAATTGAAAAGGCTCTACTTGTCGTAGCTATCCCAGTTATAACGATATTTATGTCACTTTATACATATGTTCGAAGTGATTTGCCAATAAAGTTCGATACTCCTCTTAGTGCTATTAAAGAATTTTTTGTGAGTCAAGGGGTTACTTTTGATGTTATAGCCATGGGGTATGGGTATAGATTTAACTTGCCTGTGCGGCCAGGACGAAATTATACTTTTGGTGGAATAATTGATTATATTTTACATGGGAGAATTGGACAGTTCTTATTTGGAACAGAAGGATTACCAGATGGCAACAATTTAACCAATGCTCTAGAAAGTAACAGTTTAGCTCACAATATGTCATATGTGATTAAAAGAGATGATTATCTTAACGGACACGGTTGGGGCAGCTCGTATTTACTAGAAAATTATATTGATTTTGGTTTTATAGGTGTTGTGGTATTCAGCGTTATTTTAGGAGCATTATTTCTCCTCTTTACTTATTGGCTGAGGAAGAATATAATGCTTCGTGTTCTTGTATTGATGAGCTTAACCTCTATATTTTTTATTCCACGGGCAGAGGCTACAGGGTGGCTAACGTTTATTGTTACTTTACAGTTTTGGCTTTGTATGGCTATTTGCTTTGGGGGAATGTTTAGTTTGTCGAAATTTAAAAATACACAAAAAATACTGAGGAGAATCAAAAGGTTATAAAAGCATTGTCATATTTTTGCTGTCATATAGTCGGAAAGGATAAACAACATAATGATTCAAACTATTAGTAGCAAAATAAAAGAGTTATTTAAAGGTGGTTTCTTTCACATATTTGTGGGAAATACGCTTGTCAAAATGATTGCTTTTTTTTCTTTTATTTTAATTGTACGTTTGGTTAATAAAGACGATTATGCTTATTTAACATATGCTGATAATTTATATAATTACGTAATTTCATTTGCTGGATTGGGAATGACCTCGTCAATATTAAAATATTGTGCAGCAGCAAAATCGAAAGAGGAGGATAAAGCATACTTTTTATTTGCTATAAAATATGGCTCCTTATTTGAGGCTGTCCTCTCATTAATAGTCGTACTTTATGTGACGGTTTCTATTATACCATTCCCTGAAGCGAAAGGAATGGTATATGTCTTAGTTTTATATCCCACTGTGAATAACATTTTAAGTACCTTAATGGGGTATCTAAGGGCGCATGGTGAAAACAGGGCATACGCTAAAGCGGCTGTTGTACAGACAACATGTGTTTTTGCTGGCAGTATTATTTTTGTGGTTATGTTTGGCATAAATGGAATTGCACTTGCAAGATATTGTGCGATAGGGATAGCTGTTTTTCTAATGATACCTGTATCAAGTAAATATCTAAAAAATGTATCGGCAAATCATCTTACACATAAAGAAATAAAGGGGTTTATGACAATGTCAATTTCTTTGACAATGTCAAACCTGTTTTCTCTAATTATGCCTATTAATGAAATGACATTGGTTAATGAGTTGCTTAGAAATGAAGTTATTACATCAAATTATAAAATAGCTATAATGATTCCCAGCCAATTATCTTTTTTTACTCAGTCTATTATTGTTTATTACTTTACAATTGTTGCAAAAACAGAAGATAAAAAAAAGATCTGGGACATTTCAAAAAAAATTGGATTTTTTACTGCAGTGATAATTATCATAATAGCTGCGGTGGGAGCATTATTAAGTCCTTTTATCATAACGCTAGTTTATGGTTCGCGTTATGCTGATGCGGTAGCATTATCTACAGTATTTTGGATAGTTAATGCTATAAATGCTGCATTTCGTATGATACCAATGAATTTTTTGCCAGCAATTGGGGTTGCAAAATTTAATGCAATTATGGCAGCTGTATCATGTGGTGTTCATCTTGTAGTCTCTTATCTTGCTATTGATAGTTTTGGAATATTGGGTGCTGGCATAGCAACAGGAGTGGTTTATATAGTATCAGGGTTGGCCTACTGGATATATTTCAGAAAAAAATGTTTGGAAGAATAAAGTAGTAGAAAAAGGGTTAAACTTGATTTATTTCCGTTTAGAAATTAGAATAGAAAGAAATAATTTTTGGTAAACAAGGAAGTTTCAAATGTATTGATTTAAAGCAGGAGGGTGACAACATGAAAAAAAGATTGGTTGCATTTTTTTTGGCGGTATGTCTACTTTGTTCAAGCAATGCAATGTTTGATTTTACTTCGAATGCTGCTGAACAAATAGATAATCTAGAAAATTCCGTATCTAATGCTTCAGAAGAAGATATAAGTGATGATCAGATTCAGCAGGAAGAAACGCAGGAATCACAAGGTGATCAGAAAATTGAAGAGGACATGGAGTCATCTGGAGAAAATATAGCCCAAGATGATTTGAAGAAAACTTCAGAACCTCAAAAGTTAGAAGTGTATCAAGAAGAATCAATTGAAGTACAAACTGAAGATAAATTAACTGAGACGGACAAGCTGAAAGAGAACAGTTGGCGTTATACGGATGGTGTGTGGACACCAATGGAGGAAAATGGAGTTTCTTTATTCTCTAATGATGCTTGGAGCTTTGTAGACGGTCATTATGTAAATAACCGTGGTCAGATAATAGAAGGTGCAATTGCTAAAGGCATTGATGTTAGCGAGCATAACGGTGTTATTGACTGGGAGCAGGTAAAGAATTCCGATGTGAAGTTTGTCATTATTAGATGCGGATATGGGCAGGATTACACCAGTCAAGATGATTTGTATTGGGAACGAAATGTAAAAGAATGTGTAAGATTAGGAATCCCTTTTGG
>CALWKL010000090.1 GCA_944381255.1 uncultured Clostridia bacterium
GGGGTACTTTTCACCTTTCCCTCACGGTACTATACGCTATCGGTCACTAGGTCGTATTTAGCCTTAGGAGATGGTCCTCCTATCTTCACCCCGAATTTCACGTGCTCTGGGTTACTCTGGATACTGAATGCTGAGAATCCATTTCGTTTACGAGACTATCACTCTATTTTGTTCTGCTTTCCAACAGATTCAACTACGGATTCTTTTGCGTGATTTCAGTCCGAACCCCATCAGTGTTACCACCAATGGTTTGGGCTCATTCCCGTTCGCTCACCACTACTAGGGAAATCGATATTTCTTTCTCTTCCTCCAGGTACTAAGATGTTTCAATTCCCTGGGTTCCCCTCCGTTACAGTATTTGATTCCTGTAAGGATAATACTCTATTAAAAGTATTGCGTTTCCGCATTCGGACATCGGCGGATCACAACCTATTTGCGGTTCCCCGTCGCTTATCGCAGCTTGTCACGTCCTTCATCGGCGCCTAGTGCCAAGGCATCCACCATACGCTCTTTGTAGCTTGATCGTATACGTCGTTTGCTATTTGCGTTCTGGCTTTACCTTATAAAATATATAAGATATAGCTTAGCATTTGTTTTGATTATCTTTGTTAAAAAACTAGCGTAAACTTGTAATTCGTGAAAAATTGCATATTACACTATTTTCGTAGAATATGTATTATTGTCAATAATACTATATCAATTATTCAGTTGTCAAAGTACACACTGGCAACCTTTCGGCTGCGTACCAATCGCTTTGGTAAATCTTATCAATCTCCCTCGCTGAATGGTACTTGCAGAGTATACCAGTAAAGGAGCATTTAGTCAACTACTTTTTTTGAAAAAATCAGAAAAAACGCTAAATTTTTTGCTTTTTTTGCAGTTTTTTAGGCACTCTACCGTGTGTGTCCACGCTATTTATGTGAAATTCGTATAATTTATTAAAAAATAAAAGAAGTTATCCCACAATTTAGTTAGATAACTTCTCAAAAAACACTAAACCTATTTAACTAAACAAGTCAATAAGTAGAGTAATAAACAAGGAAAATCACATAAGGTTTTATACCTTCATCATCAATTCTCATACTATAAATATTAGCTCGAACTGTACCTTTATTAAATACAGCGCAAGTATTGACATAATTGTAATCAGCAAAATCGTCCAAGTCTATAATAAACTCTACACTACTAAAAGTTGATTTAGCAAAGTTAGCAATCTCAGACAATTCGCTAGCACTTGAAATGACATAATCTGATGAGCCATCATAAGTACTATTAGCATAAAAACTAAATTCTGTATTGGCTACATCGGTACAAGGATAAACTTCTCTGTGATGTAAAACAGTAGACATCCATTCATCTGTTTTTAAAAAACTCATATGAGTCAGATATTCTGTACTAATATTATCGGTAAAGTCATTTTGTGTTGCATCAACGGCATACCACTCACCGATTCCATCATTACCTACCAAATCAAGTTTTACCTTGTTCCATGCATGGTCTACTTCGGTCTGACTGCTACTACCAGTATAACTGCCAATACCGATAACTTTGTAACATTCAATATCTTCTATACCACAAAGGAGAGCGAAAGTTTTGCTAATTCCATCACAGACAACTTGTCCTCCATCAAAAAGCATACCTTCAATATAGAATGAACGATAATTTGAAATTGACTCAGCGCGCAAGCCTGCAGCAATTTCTGCATCAATATCAATTACTGTATGGTCATAGTGAGCAGTATAACATACCCATTCGTAAATTGCGACAGTTTTCTCATAATCAGACATATCATCTGATACTATATCACGCAAAACATCTTTTGCAGCTTCATAAGCCACTTCTGCAGGGCTATCTCCTCCAGGGAAAATAGGCCTATAGCCATTCTGCACTACATAATAAAGTTGCTCAGAATTGTAAACTAAGAATGTTTTCTCTCTGTTTTCTATAGCAAAATCATTATAAGAATCATCTCGAGGGGTGTCAGTATAATTTTTTGGCTGTACACCAAGATATTGCGCAGAAGATTTATCAGTTGTCTTGGTTGGATACATAGGATTTACATAATTAATTCTTAAAGAATATGCACCTGACCCTAGAGGTGTAATGGCGTACTGCAAATGTCTAATTTCATTATAAGATTGAATCGCCGATTGAAAAATATTTTTTAACGAATTATCCGTGATTTTGTAATTAATATAACATTGTATCTCATTAATACGATAAAATATCGTATACCATACTATTGTCTGCAATTCATCATAATTATCCGCAACCAAATCAAAAGTATCACCTAAAAAGTCATACTTAACTGCCTGAAAATCATTTTTTGTGCCAGTACCAAATATAGAAGCCATATCAGTATAAGGAGACTCGGTATACCCACTATTTTCAGCCCCAACAGCGCCGACGCAAGCAAAAATTGCCTCACCAGCATTCAAAGTCAAGCCCTTACTAGATAAGTTAAAAGACTGAGTATCTACATTTACATTATTAGGTACAGTATAGGTCTCGCCATTTAAAATGCTAAGACTATAGCTCTCTGCCTCAGGAATTGTTGGCCAAGAGCAAATTATTGAGCCAGACACTTTGCTAAGAGTAATGCCTTTTGGGGTATCCAAAGTAACATCCATCATAAAATCAACAGAGTTGCTTAATTCTGAAGGAGCATAAATATGAGATTGGGAATTTGAATAAGCAAAAACGAAAGCTTGATAGCTCCCTGATTCGTTTGTAGCCCCATATAGATTATATGATCTTCCGTTAGTTGCAAAATATTGCTCTGAGTTATTATCAAGGTTCACTAATTTTATGCAATAATAATCTGCATTTGCTACAGTGTCCCAAGAGCAAATATAACTATTGGTAGAAATATCTACCTTAAAATTCTGTGGAGTATCGAGTATTTTATCCCCTACAGCTACAGTCAGCATATCTGAATATCCAGAATTACTCAAAAAACTATTAGAAGTAATCGCCCTTACTCGCACTTCTTTTATTGTACGACTCTTTTGAATAAGTGGCGCTAAATTGTAATTATTGTCGGTAGTAAAATAACTTGTGCCATTAACATTTACCTCATATTCTGTTGCATTGGTAACCCAATTCCAAGAAACAAGGCACCCATTCACAGATACAACGGGAGCCTTGATACTACAACCAGAGAACATAATCGCAACGAGCATAATGCACAAGGCAGGTAAAATTTTTGTAACTATTTTCATTTATTCCTCTGCTCAATTGTTTATTTAATTTCATCAAATTCTACAATAAAATTGAGTCGCATTGAGTAGTTTACCCATTTATTTGACTCTTCTGGAGATGGAATATCGATTGAAAAACCAGATATAACCTCTACCTCTTCATCAGAATCAGGCATACGACCATTAGTGCCCACGTAATATAGCATACCTTCAGACATACGCCAATTATCTTGAGAATAGTAATAAGTAAATTGTAGTGAAGAAAGGTCTACTAAGCCATTCGCTACTGCCCTTTCAAGATCGCTATCAGGTAGTACTTCTACAGCGATGTAAAAACGAACTTCTACATCTTGACCTGTACGATTCTTAACTAAAATTGGCAAGTCAATTTTTTGCCCAAGAATATAGTTATTGATGTAAGCGGGAACTTTGGTAGTGTCTGTAATAACAAATTTGCCCGCATCAAAAAAATTCTCATTTTTATTATTAATAGCCATGACAGCCACGGCAGCACCAGTACCGATAGTTGCTAAAATTGCAAAAACGATTACAATAGTCAACACCAATCTCTTGGTCTTACGAGCGGCCGCTCCAAAAGAAGCTATCCTATTTGAACCAGCACGGTCTCGTAAATCTCTAACCTTTTTGAACGGGAAACCAAAATACCTGTGCCCAACTTTTGCTGTATACATACGGCGAACTTTACTTAACGCACGCGCTTCACTAGTAATAGATGATTTTGAATATCTCTTGGTAGTTTTCTTAATCAAATAGTTTTGATTTGCTATACGCTCCAAGTAATCTACTTCATATTTATTTAACGGACCAGAACCACTAGCTTCTTCCGGAGGCATATTTGTCGGTGTGAACTTGGCTACTGACATAGCGCTTCTGCCTTTGCCTTCGTTGCCTACATTTGGTCTCATCTCATTATGATTCCAAGAATTTTGCGATGGTGTACCATTTTGGTTTTGATTTTCAAAAGAATCATTGCCACCAAAGTTTTCCACTACCTACACCTCCATATATTTATTTTATTTCTTTATAGATATAATATACTTTTATTTTACTATAAAAACTATAAAAAAGATAGTAAAATTAAGTACTTATTAAAAATTTTTTTAAATATAAAAAAGAAAAAGGGCAAAAGCCCTCTTCCCTTTAATTTTTACAAATTACTCATTAATTTTTGATACAACACCACTACCTACAGTACGGCCACCCTCACGAATAGCGAAGCGAAGACCCTCTTCGATAGCGATAGGAGTAATCAACTCAACATCCATCTCTACATTGTCACCTGGCATTACCATCTCAACACCCTCAGGGAGTTTAATAGTACCAGTAACATCGGTAGTACGGAAGTAGAACTGTGGACGATATCCAGAAATGAATGGAGTAGAACGACCACCCTCTTCTTTCTTCAAGATATAAACACTAGCTCTAAACTTTGTGTGTGGAGTGATTGACTTAGGAGCAGCCAATACTTGACCACGTTGAATGTCCTTACGCTCGATACCACGAAGCAATAGACCAATGTTGTCACCAGCTTGTGCTTGGTCAAGCAACTTCTTGAACATCTCTACACCAGTAATGACAGTAGTCTTGGTAGCACCCATACCTACGATCTCTACAGTGTCACCGTTCTTAACTACACCACGCTCAACACGACCGGTAGCAACAGTACCACGACCAGTAATTGTGAATACGTCCTCAACAGGCATCAAGAATGGCTTGTCAACAGCACGTACAGGGTCCTTGAAGTAATTGTCACAAGCATCCATTAACTCGAATATACACTTGCACTCTGGTCCATCAACATTACCAGCAGTTGCTGCATCTAGGGCAGGCTTAGCACTACCGAAGATAATAGGAGTCTCATCACCTGGGAAACCATACTCGTTAAGTAGGTCACGAATCTCCATCTCTACCAACTCTAGCATGTCAGCACGGTCAGCCTCTGGGATAAGGTCTACCTTGTTTACGAATACGATAATAGCAGGCACACCTACCTGACGAGCAAGCAAAATGTGCTCACGAGTCTGAGGCATAACACCAGCGTTAGCTGCTACAACTAGGATAGCACCATCCATCTGTGCAGCACCAGTAATCATGTTCTTTACATAGTCAGCGTGGCCTGGGCAGTCTACGTGTGCGTAGTGACGCTTATCAGTCTGGTACTCTACGTGAGTAGAGTTAATTGTAATACCACGAGCGCGCTCCTCTGGAGTCATATCAATAGAAGCGTAGTCTCTAGCCTCAGCTAGACCTTTCTTTGCCAAAACTGTTGTAATAGCAGCAGTTAAGGTTGTTTTACCATGGTCAACGTGACCAATGGTACCCAAGTTAAAGTGGGGTTTTGTTCTTTCAAATTTAGCTTTTGCCATAATCTTTCTTAATTCTCCTTAAAAATTTTTAGTTACCAGCATTTCTCTGTCCAATAATCTTGTCAGCGACATACTTTGGAACTTCAGAGTAGCACTCCAAGTCCATAGTAAAGATACCACGACCCTGAGTAATGCTACGCAAGTCAGTGGCATAACCGAACATTTCGGCCAGAGGAACCAGGGCGTTGATAGTCTGTTGACCATCTTCACTCTGCATTTCTCTCAACTGTCCTCTACGACGGTTAATATCACCCATTACATCGCCCAAATATTCTTCTGGAACGATGACTTGCACCTTCATTATAGGCTCTAGGATTACTGGATTAGCATTCTTCGCTGCCTCTTTAAAGGCCATACTACCAGCAATCTTAAACGCCATCTCACTAGAGTCTACATCGTGGAAACTACCATCTACTAGGGTTACTCTAAAGTCTACCATTTCGTAACCAGCCAAGACACCATTTTGTCTTGCTTCTTCAATACCATCATTGATAGGTTGGATAAATTCTTTTGGAATTGCACCACCCACGATTTTGTTAACGAACTCGTATCCAGAGCCAGGCTCTAGAGGTTCCATTTCAATTACACAGTGACCGTATTGACCTTTACCACCAGACTGACGTACATACTTACCCTCTTGACGAGTGCTAGACTTAATTGTCTCTTTGTACGCAACCTGAGGTTTACCAATATTTGCATCAATATTAAATTCACGCTTCAAGCGGTCACAATAAATATCTAGATGCAACTCACCCATACCGGCGATGATTGTCTGACCTGTCTCTTGATCTGTATAAGTCTTAAAGCTTGGGTCTTCTTCAACGAACTTTAATAGTGCAGCCACGAGTTTTTCCTGACCTGCTTTTGTCTTAGGTTCAATAGCAATCTTAATAACAGGGTCTGGGAAGTTAATACTCTCTAACACTATAGGGTGATTTTCATCACACAAAGTATCACCAGTTGTAGTATCTTTTAGACCAACAATAGCGGCGATATCTCCTGTGCGAACCTCATCAATTTCTGTACGCTCATTAGAGTGCATACGAATCAAACGAGCTACACGCTCCTTCTTACCCTTGGTAGAGTTGTAAACATAACTACCGCTTTCTAGTTTACCACTGTATACACGGAAGTAAGTCAACCTACCATATGGGTCGGTTACTACCTTAAATGCCAATGCGCTGAATGGCTCATCATCGCTTGGGTGACGCTCCCCTTCCTCTCCATTTGGTAATACACCTTTAATAGAAGGAATATCAACTGGACTAGGAAGATAATCAACGATTGCATCAAGTAATTTTTGAATACCTTTGTTTTTATAACTTGTACCACAAAGTACAGGGTTCATACGAAGACTTAATGCACCCTTCCGAATACCTTTCTTAAGGTCTTCTTCGGTAAACTCCTCACCTGCGAAATATTTTTCAAGCAAGTCATCATCCATTTCGGCAACGTGTTCTACAAGTTCCGCATGATACTTTTTAGCTTGCTCAGCATATTCAGCAGGAATATCAATAACGCTAAAGTCTTTTCCTTCTTCGTCATTATAAATAACTGCTTTCATAGTTACCAAGTCAATGATACCTTTAAACTCCTCAGCATGTCCAATTGGCAATTGAATTGGAACGGCATTAGAATGCAAACGATCTTTCATCATTTGTACTACTCTAAAGAAGTCTGCTCCATTCATATCCATCTTATTCACATATGCGATACGAGGAACGCCATACTTTTGAGCTTGTTTCCAAACTGTCTCACTCTGTGGCTGAACACCACCACGAGCACAAAATACTGCTACAGCACCATCTAAAACTTTTAAACTACGCTCTACTTCAATAGTAAAATCTACGTGACCTGGTGTATCAATAATGTTAATTTGGTGATTCAGCCAGTAAGTAGTTGTTGCAGCACTAGTGATAGTAATACCACGCTCGCGCTCTTGAACCATCCAGTCCATAGTAGCTTGACCCTCGTGTACCTCACCAATCTTATGTGTAATACCAGTAAAGTATAGGATACGCTCGGTAGTAGTAGTTTTACCAGCATCGATATGAGCCATAATACCTATATTACGAACTTTTTCCAATGATGTAGTTCTTGCCATAATATACTTTTATTTTACTCCTTTTATTTAGTTGCCCCACTTAAAGTGAGCAAATGCTCTGTTTGCCTCAGCCATACGGTGAACTTCATCTTTCTTCTTAACTGCGCCACCAGTACCGTTGTACGCATCAAATAGTTCACCAGCAAGTCTATTCTCCATTCCACGCTCGCCACGCTTCTTAGCGAAAAGCACAACCCAACGGATTGCCAAAGTTTGGCGACGTGCAGGACGTACTTCGGTAGGTACCTGATATGTAGCACCACCAATCTTGCGAGCGCGAGTCTCTACTACTGGAGCAACATTCTCAAGAGCCTTGGTCAAAGCATCTAAGGCTGGCTCATTTGTCTTTTCAGCCAAAGTATTCATAGCGTCATAAACCAAGCGCTCTGCGATACTCAATTTACCGTCTAGCATAACTTGGTTAATAAGTTTTCTAACTACGATGCTATCATAAATTGGGTCTGGGAGAACACTACGCACTGGTGCAGAATTACGTCTTGACATACAATTATCTCCTTTTACTAGATTTTATTTAAATTATTAATTAAATGATATTTAAATTATTTTGCTTTCTTGGTACCATATTTACTACGGCCTTGATTACGCTTTGCAGTACCTGCAGTATCCAAGACACCACGAACGATGTGATAACGCACACCGATAAGGTCTTTTACACGGCCACCACGTACTAGCACTACAGAGTGCTCTTGAAGGTTATGACCTTCGCCTGGAATGTACATAGTACTTTCACTACCGTTGCTAAGACGAACTTTGGCAATTTTACGCAATGCAGAGTTAGGCTTCTTAGGTGTAGTGGTAGTTACCGCATAGCAAACGCCACGCTTCTGTGGGCAACCTTGTAACAATGGAGATTTTGACTTTCTCTTTTGCTTTCTACGGCCACTCTTAACCAATTGGTTTATCGTAGGCATAAATTCCCTCCTTATAGATTGTATCATCGCGCTCAACCCAACGCTCGATGATTTGATCTGGCCGTCCAATGCGTACTCGGGACTGATGGAATAGTCAGCCTCGTGCATCAAAACAGCACAAAACCCTTCTGAGATGCAGTGCAGCACACCTTGTGCAACCTCTCCCACGACCAGATTTGACTGGATTTTGTAAAAGTTTTTAGGCAGTGCAAATCACTTGCGCTACCATACTATACCGCAAAAAGGGTATAGAAAACGCTACAAAATCATTTGTAACGGCTCCATTTTATCAAGTTTTGCGAATATTGTCAAGGCATTTTATCAAATTTTAAAAAAAATACAGGCTAATATTTGCCTTATATAATGATAAACAAAAATAAAACCCTTACATCAAAAATTTTGTAAGGATTTTTATTAAAAAATTATACGGATAAAGCTAAAAATGTAATGTAACTTGCCAATGTAAGTATGCCAGTAATTATTTGAACTGTGATTGAATTTTTTATCTTTAATCTTGAATTACGAATAAGTGTAAATACTAGCAAAACTATCACAGAACATACTAGGCACGAAGAGAGTATCAAGCTAGACAAATCTGTCAAGAAAACTGTCCCTTTGGTATAGAATATATCCGCTATAGCAATTACACCAAAATTGAATAAGCACGAACCTATAATATTGCCATATCCTGCATCAAAGTTGCCCAATCGAACTAACGAGAAGGTAGACACAATTTCAGGCAAACTTGTAGCTACCCCCAAAAATACAGCACCTGCTAAACCTCTAGCCAAATTATACTCTTCTGCTATTATATCTACCATGACTGTCATAGCAATAGAGACCCCCACCAGTACAAGTGCCACAACAATAAAACGCCAAATGATACCTTGTAGTGATAAAGTCATTGCCTTATTTATTGGAGCATCTTTAGTTTTATCTTTAGTAGAGGATATTGATTGCTCCTCTCCTTTATTTACTAACATTTTGGTAGTAGCGCTAGTTTGAGTAGACAACTTTAGCACATCTTCGTCCACATTCTTGCTCCCCGATTTTACAGTTTCAGAAGATTCAGCCTGCCCCCTCTCTCTTGTAAACATCAAAGTAACCGCATATACTAAAATTATAATAGGTGTCAATATATTAACATTAATACCTGGAATTACTAGAGTCCAATTAAATATTGTACATAGAAGAATCAAAATAGAGCATAACAGAGTAGCACAACAAATAATTACATTGCCACGAGATATTTTTTGCGTAGACACAGATTTATAAAATATTAACATTAAAGCGCCAATAATTACCACATCAAAAACATTAGAGCCGAGTATATTACCAAGCGTCATACCGGGCTCGCCCATAATGGCCGCAGTTATACTAGTAATTAGCTCTGGAAGGCTAGTAACAGCAGCTAATAGCACTCCTCCCAAAATCGCACCCGAGAGCTTGGTCTTCTTGTCCATTGCATCTACGTATTCACCTAATTTATTAGATAAATATACTAGCAAAACTAATGAAATAACGTACGGAATCCAAATCCACCACATTTATTAACTCCTATATGTATGTAAAGTTAATTTTACCAAAATTTTATTTAACTTGTCCAACAATTTAATAAATTTTAATTAAATTTTTTCCAAAAATCCAAGTTTTCTTTGTCAATACTTATCCCAATATCTATAGGTTCTATCTCATTATCTTCCACCTTGTCTACTTGTTTAGGTCGCTCTTTTGTACCTACGACCTTGATACCCTGCACAGCTTGATAAGTTACCCGTCTTATTAATTTGCGTTCAATAAGTTTGCCATTGTCATAAATTTCTAATATAGCACGCACTTTATAACCATTCTTTGGCAGAATACTATACACAGACTCATCTTTAAATATTACTAGAGAAGTATATTCGCCTTTTTCATCAATAATTACTTCATCTGCTTTTGGCTTAATTGTTTTTTCTATTTCTGTAATGCGCTTATACTTATATCTATTAGGCTGGTGAGTACCATAAATTTCAAAATGAATTTGATTATCTAAAACATAACTGCGCAAGAATAATTTTGAATCAGTATTATTCACCCATCTCAAATCTGAAGTACCATAATTTACCATAGCGTCAAACCCCAGATTTACATAATTGCTGGCAAGACTATGGCTATGAACTTCAAGTATCTCTACGCCAGCAAGTATCAAAGCATTATAAAGTGTGGTACTGACTTGACAAACTCCTCCACCATAACCTTCTACATATTTTTTGTCTACAATAATATTTGCAGGTAAATAACCATTCGCTTCACTGCGTCTACCTGTAATTTTATTAAAGCTAAACTCCTGTCCTTGCTCCATAACTAACCCATTGAAACTATTCGAAGCGCGGATAATATTATGCTTCCTATTCTTTATCGAACCATTGAAGGAAGTATAAAAGCTACTTCGCAAATTAGAATAATGCGAAATATCACTGTAGCGTATCATAGGTTGCAATTTATTAGGCAAAATCTCAATATTTACTCTATAGCCCTTGTCCAACCCACTAGCGATGCTTTCTAGAATTTGTCCAAAGTCAACTTGAAAACCTTCTTGCTCCCGAGTAAAAGAAAAAGGCGAACTACTTTTTTTTGAAAAAGTGTAACTAGCATCTATGTAAGGGCGAGATATACTTTTATCAATATCTTCTAAAATTTTATCAATGCCAACAAAACAATATTCTAGACTGTCTCTTGCATCAAACCCCATAGAGTATACTTTTCTTAATAATTTTGAGCGAGCAATATTATCTCCCCAACGGCCATACTTTTGACCAATAGATTGATAAAAATAACTAACACTTTCATAATCTGCAGAATTATAAGTCCACTCTCTATTACCATAATAAAAATGTAATTCTGGCAATTCCTTAGGACTAGTCGCATAAACTGGTGTAAAAAAACTCACAAAATTCAAAGACAACACAAAAAATAAAATAGCAGACAATATGTAGCATTTCTTTACAAATTCTTGCAATTTTACACCTCACAATTTTGAGGTATTATGTGTAAATTTAACAAATTTATACTAAAAATAACAAGCCTAGTTGGCTATACTAACCAAACTAGGCTTGTTAAATTTATCTAAACTTGAAATTGAAGTTGCATAGTTTCTTGTACACTTGGTCGGTCGTCTTCCTGCTCCATAGGAGCCTCTTGACTAGTATTCGCTTCATCGGCCTCACGTTGTTTATTCTTCTCAATTTTTTTAATCATAATTCTTTGCTTCATAAGCACGAGCTTGTCTCGAGTGGCTGGGAATAATTCCAATTTTTTCTTAACAAAATCAGCACTCAAAATATCTTGCGTTAGATAGGTAAGCAAATTCTCTTGTCTAAATTCTGCCACAGCAAGAGCAAACTGCATAGGGAAATACTTGAGCATACTACCTAGCAAAAAGTTTTCAAGTTTTCTAAAATTAGTCTCAGAACTACGTAGTAATTTCTTGCCCACATGTTCATAGCAACTCTTAGCACACGCCCCCAAGTCTTCTTGATTCAAAAAGGCGCTGGAGAAAGATGATAGGCAATCGACCAAACTCTCTTCCCCTGTAAAATGAGTCTCCGCTCTCTGGCGGTTAGCGAGAATAGTGGATCTAATCTCCATAGGTCTAATGCCCTCCACTATCATAAATTCGCTATTTTTAAATTCGCACTCGGGCGAATAAATCAGGCGTGGGTCGCGCGGACGCACCACAGACACCCTATTGCCATACACTCCTTTACCTGAGATATATTTGTCTAACCTATACCCTAGAGTAGTGAGGTAAGACAAGAATTCCATTGATTGTTCGTTCTTAAAAACTTTTTCTATCATATTGCCTCCTATGTGATGAAAAAACTAAAAGTCAAAAGTAAATCTATCTATGCTCTCCTTACCAGAGCCATCTTCTATTTGACTGTCAATGAGCAAGACGATATTACCCTCTTCTGTAACGACATCAACATACCTAGTAGCAGGCTCCACCATTCCATTATACTCCATAGCGCACCTGCAATAAGCATCTAGGTAATCCTTTGCACGCAAAAAAGCATCTTCTACAGTAGCTCCTTCGGTACAAATATTCAAGTCGTGAAAAATAATAGTGTAACCTTTACCTTCTATATCACGGTACAAGACCGCGGGAAATACAAACTGTTGCATATATCCTTTACCCTCTTATTTTTTCGGTATCATTATATCATAAACTATGTAAAATGTAAAACATTTTTTGCAAAATCATTCAATAAATTAAGTAAAATACACCCATGTATTAATAACTAAAATAATCAACTCTAGTAGAACAAACAAAACTCCCCATATTGCAAGAAAATTTGCAAGAGAATTCCTATCGTGTTTTCTCTTAGCCATTGCCCGTACTTTGAGTGCAAAAGTTATACCAGCGATGCCCACAGCAATACCAGCAACAACCAAAATATCTAACCAAACAATAGTGCCCACTTGTACAAAACTAAATATCAAAATATTGATAATTAGCATTGCAAAAGATGATATAGTTAGCCACATACTGACTTTATTATAACTTTGGGCAAAAGCGGTGTCTTTTTGAATAGCCATGTTTTTGGATTCCAAATAATCAAAATACCCCATTTCCACCTCCATTTTGCATAATTATATAAAAAAATGATGATAATCGCAAATGATTTATATAATTTTGTGTAATTTTGTAATTTTTAATCATTTTTAGTTAAATCACATTTTGAATTTACATTACATAGACTGGTAATGACCCTGATATTACATAACCGAATTTGGTTATGAAATCTTAGGAGGTAACTAAAATGTGTTTTTACTGTAACAACACACCTTGTCGACCTAGACAAAATAATTATGACTACTATAATTCAAATTCAAACCGCCTACCAAGTAATATAAATAATGGCTGTGGAGGCTGTGTACAGAATGGCTGGGGTAGAGATTTTCAAAACCCAGCCCAGACTTCATCAGGGTCAAGTGGTTTTGCCTGGGACTGCAAATGCAAGCCAATATGCCACAACAACTGCAATAGATGCCGTGAAAATTGTTTTAAGATTAAACTCGAAGGCATTATCAAATTTTGCTAAAACAAAAAGGTCCAGCAACAGCACTAGGAATAATCTAGTGAAAATTGTTAGACCTTTTCTTTTATAATAATTGAGATTAGATAGCCTCTTTAATCTTAGCGCGTTTACCACTAAGCTTGCGAACATAGTATAATTTCGCACGACGAACTTTACCCTTACGCACTACCTCAACTCTGTCAATTCTAGGTGAATGAACAGGGAAAGTCCTCTCAACACCTACACCAAAACTGATACGGCGAACTGTAAAAGTCTCACGAATACTACCGTTCTTACGAGCGATGACCACACCCTCATAAGCCTGAATACGCTCTTTGTCACCTTCTACAACTTTAACATACACTTTTACAGTGTCACCAATGTTGAAGTCAGCAACTTTCTCTTTTAAGCCTTCTTTCTCTAATGTAGCAATAATGTTCATGACTTAATACCTCCTTACAAGATTATTCGAATGTTCTTAAAAATCCATATGATTTTCAGAGGACCGCTCGAAGCCATACGACAATACTAACATAAATTTTTACTTTATGCAATACATTTTCGCTAACTTTTTTATTTTTTTGCTATATATTAACTTTTATTCGATAAACTCTAACAAATAAAATTTAGAAAGCAATATAAACAAGCCAAACAATTTATCCATTAAATCTTCTAACTACTTAAAAGTTAAATACTTTGAGTAGAATTATGAATGATTATTCAAAATATACTTAAGTAATAAATTTAGACTCATTTTATACGCATTATACACAAAAATTGTAACACTAATATTCCTCAAAAGCACCTTGAATTAAATTGATATCCTTGCCAAGTACTTCTACTACATCGAAGCGAACTGGCTTATCAAGGAGTCCCTTTGCTTTCTGATAGTATTTTGCGAGTTGAATAAGTTTCCGTTGCTTCTTGATATCCACTGCCTCGGCTGGCAAACCAAAAATCGCACTATTCCTAGCCTTTACCTCTAAAAAGACAAGGTACGCCCCATGCTGTGCAACAATATCTATCTCACCAATTCCACAACGAAAGTTTTGTTCAATAATTTTGTACTTGCATTTTTTCAAAAACTTGGCAGCATCTATCTCCCCACGCAGACCTAGTGCATAATTATTCACTCTCTAACTTTCCTCATCTTCAATATTATCTAAGGTAATAGCACCCAGTCTCCCTTTACGGAAGTCATCTAAGATAGCCTTCGCTCCCCTTTCCCAATCGCATTCTCCACCACGAATAAGGAATTTTCTATTTTCACAAATTTCCTCTAAATATTCTACCGCTTGCTTATTAGGTTGGAAGACTAATCCATATCTATCCAAAAATTTTTCTGGATAAGACTCTAGCATTTTATTTATAAAGTCTAAACTCAACTCACTTACATCTAAAATATCTTCCCTAATTGCATTGATATAAGCGAGATTGTGTGCGACCTCATCATCATCGAAAGATGGCCACAGCGTCCCTGGCGTGTCGAGCAATTCTATATTACCAGCAATCTTTACCCATTGGGTATTCCGTGTAACGCTAGGTTTATCTCCCGTTACTGCCTTATACTTGCCACACAAGTTATTGATAAGCGTACTTTTACCGCAATTTGGTACACCAATTACCATAGCTCGCAATGGCATAGTGATACCTTTCTCTTCATTTTTCTTAATTTTTGAAGCCAATAGTGTTAGCATTGCATCTTTGATTACCTTGCTAGCATTGGTCATAGTAGATACCAGAGGAATTGCTTTTGAATTTTGTTTAGAAAAGAATTTCTGCCAAAACTTCGTCTTTTCCTCATCTGCTAAGTCTGCTTTGTTAAGTACATAAACCACAGGCTTATCCCCAATAATTTCTACAAATTGAGGATTTTGACAACTCTTCGGAGCCCTAGCATCTAATACATATATGATGATATCCACCAACTTGACATTTTGCTCCATTTCTCTCAAGGCCTTAGTCATATGGCCTGGGTACCATTGTATTTTCATAATTCTTCTCCTTATTTTATCCTTACTGACTATGCACTACGGACACACTCTTTACTTATATCTGACTGATTTTCATATACATCTTGGTAAGCGTCTACATAACATTGGAAAGGTATATCGTTAATAACTTCGGCAAAGCAAGAAGTACGCTTTAACATTTTGGGTACATAAATTTCCATATATTTTGTGTACCCCCATTTTGGTCTATCTAGTTTTGCGGCGCTAAGATTATGGTCGATATAGACTGCTTTTGCAACATCTGGAGTAAACTTGTGATAATAGAGAGTTTGATTTGGCTCTCTATCACAGTAACTTGCACCTACTCTTTGAATTAAATCTATCATGTACTCTTGGTTTTTATCGAAAAATTCCCTTTCTTCATTAGTGTACTGGCACTTAGGATTGCTCAAAACTTTATCTTTACCTACAGAATAGCAATGTTTAAAAAATGTATAAAAAAACATTTCATCACATATTTCTCGTGTTAATTCATCAATAAAATTGCCAGCACTCATTTTAACATTTGCAATATACTCTTTCCGTTGCTCTACTGTTAGTTTCTTTAAATTTACACTACTTTTGTATATTTGCTCATGGATATATTTGTTGCGATATTCTATTCTATTACTAAGGTTTAGCCACAACATATATTTTGTATAATTTCTACTTATAATATCCATCTGCTCTTTTGTAAAGCTCTCTCGAGTCTTCTTTACCAATTTATTGTATGCGGTAAAGTCATCGCCCCACAACCTTTCATTCTTGTTCGTCAGCACATACGCATAGAGTTTGCCATCAGTAGCAATAAACCAATCGTATATTCTAGAATAAATATTATGACCATTATTACCTTTTTGCGAAAAAGACAAATCTATATCAAAGACCGTTTCTGCTCTTGATTCTTGCATTACTTTGTCAATAAATCTCAAATACTTAGATAAGTCATTTTGCATTTTTTCTATAAACATTTTGTTTCCCTTTTGTACTAAAAATTAATCTTTGTTCGGTTTTTCTAGAAGGTCTGGCCTTTTTGCCCTAGTCAAAGCTTCACTTTGACTTTTGCGCCATTTTGCAATTTCGGCATGATTGCCACTCAATAGTACCTCGGGTACTTTCTGCCCTCTGAATTCTGCAGGACGAGTGTATTGAGGAAATTCCAATAAATTGTCGCTAAAAGTCTCATTTACACTAGACAACTCGTTACCTAATACGCAAGGTAACAATCTAGCTACAGCATCTACTACTACCATACTCGCTAATTCTCCCCCTGTCAAAATATAGTCGCCGATGCTTATTTCACGATTGACAAAAGTATCTATTACTCTCTGGTCTATCCCTTCGTAATGGCCACAGATGATAATCAAGTGCTCATATTTAGACAGCTCTAATGCCATACCTTGCGTAAATTGCTCCCCTTTAGGTGACATATAGATAACCAGAGCATCTTTATCCAATACGCTCTCTATACAATCAAACAAAGGCTGAGGAGTCATCAAGAGACCTTCCCCGCCACCAAAAGTATAATCATCACATTTTTTGTGCTTGTCAAGTGAAAAATCACGAATATCTATAATATTTATTTCTAATTTACCACTTGAAGTTGCACGACCGACTATGCTTTCTTTCAATGGAGCAAAACTAGCAGGGAAAAGCGTCAAAATATCAATCTTCATACTCTGTTACCTCACGATATTTTGCATAATCTACGATTATTTTTTTAGCGCTTGTGTCTACTGATTTAAAAACTTCACGCAAGAAAGGCACCGCAATAGTTGTCAGTCCTTGATGAATATTGATAATATCACTAGCACCATAATTTTCTACCTCTACTACTTTGCCCAAATACTCGCCCGTATCAGCAAACACTTCACAGTCCTCCAAGTCTTTAAAGTAATACTGGTCATCTTGTAAAGATTGCACTAGAGATGAATCTACTGAAATTATTTGATTGCGAAAAGTTTCTGCTGAGTCTCTAGATTTACAAATATCTAGAGTAATATAGCCGTATCCCTCGTGTATACGACCACTCGTAAGCATCGCTTCTGTATCCCCTACACGCACTTTTTTGGGTTCATATAAATATTGAGGCAGGGACAAAGGTAGCACCTTCAACTCGCCTTTTATCCCTTGAGGTTTCAATACTTTGCCTATTTCGATACGCATTATTCCTCCTAATAAAAAAACGGGAATAATTTTGTCCCGTTTTTACGGGAAAGTTTGTATTTTACTGTTACTAGCCTTCCCTTGTTTATTATTCACTAACTGGAGCTTCTGCACCCTCACTAGGAGCACTCTCGCCCTCACTGTCTTTTGCTTTTGGAGCAGGAGGCATCTTCTTTGGACGTGGAGCTACATAAGCCTTTGCCTCTAAGATACCATCTTTTACTAACAACTCTCTAGCAGTTTCGGTAGGTGTAGCACCCACACTTAGCCAGTACTTAATTCTCTCCTTGTTAAATTTCAACTCAAAAGGTTTCTTAAGAGGGTCATAAGTACCCAAGTTTTCTATGCATTTACCATCTCTAGCGCAACGTGAATCTGCTACCACAAGACGATAAAATGGTGATTTTTTGTCTCCCATACGGGTTAATCTGATTTTAACAGCCATTTGTTTTTCTCCTTAAAAAATTAATATAAATTTCGTTGTTTAGAACGGAAATTTCATTTTTCTGCCTTTTTTGCCACCGTACTGCTTCATCAATTCCTTGCTTTGTCTAAATTGTTTTAGCAAAGTGTTCACATCTTGAATTGAAGTACCACTACCAGTAGCGATTCGCTTCTTTTGACCAGCCTTAATTATATCTGGGTCAAAGCGCTCCTCTGGTGTCATTGATTGAATAATTGCCCTATTTTTAGCAATCTCGTGCTCATCTACAGCGACATTGCCTACCTTGCTCCTCAATCCTGGAATCATATCCATCAAAGCATTAATATCGCCCATCTTGCGTACATTCTCGATTTGATTTAAGTAATCTTGCAAAGTAAACGAATTTTCACGGAAAGACTTTTGGAGTTGCTCCATCTCTTTTTCATCTACTGCGCTTTGCGCTTTCTCAATAAGAGTAAGTACATCTCCCATTCCTAGAATTCTGCTAGCCATTCTATCTGGATAAAAGGGTTCTAGGTCGCCAAGTTTTTCGCCCACACCACAAAATTTAATCGGCTTACCAGTTACTGCCTTGACAGAGAGCGCAACACCGCCTCGAGTATCACCATCAAGTTTGGTAACGATTATACCAGATACATCAAGTTGGTCATTAAATTCTTTCGCAACATTGACACTGTCTTGACCAGTCATCGCATCAATAGTAAATAGTATTTCCTTAGGAGATACTTCTGCCTTGATATCACGCAACTCCTGCATCATATCTGCATCAATGTGTAGTCTACCTGCAGTATCTAGAATGACAACATCTATACCCTGATCACGAGCGACCTTAATACCCTCTAGAGCAGTACGCCTAGGGTCTTGCGTGCCATGTTCGTATACCTGTACATTAGCTTGCTTACCTACAATCTTCAATTGCTCTATAGCAGATGGGCGATAAATATCACACGCAACCAGCAATACTGATTTGCCTTGACTCTTTAGATACGCACCAAGCTTACCACACAATGTCGTCTTACCTGCACCCTGTAGTCCACACATCATAATCACAGCAGGAGGAGTACCACTCAAGTCCAATTTTGACTGGGTACTACCCATCAATTCGACAAGCTCGTCTCTAACGATTTTGATAACTTGTTGACCTGGGGTCAAGCTCTCCAAAACCTCGACACCGCTTGCCTTTTGGGTAACATCAGCGATAAACTTTTTTGCCACGGCATAATTGACATCAGCCTCTAGCAAAGCGACCCTAATCTCTCTCATTGCTTGATTAATCTCAAGTTCTGTCAATTTCCCTCGCTGAGTGATTTTGCTAAAAATGTGATTCAATCGTTGGGATAGCCCCTCAAAAATAGCCATTAGTTAATCCTCCAAAGTCTTTAAAATCGTAGTAAACTCTTTTGTAATCACTGCTTGCATACACTCATCGGGTGAAATTTTCTTTGCAATCGCTGGCACTTGATTAAGTATAGCCTCAAATTTTGCTACCAGTCCAAGCCTATTCTCCATATCCATAAGCTTAGCTATGCTACGGCGCAAAACATCACTGACCGCTTGTCTCGTAGTACCCACCGTAGTGGCGATTTCCTCCAAAGTTGCATTAAAGTCGACATAACTGCGCATAATGTTGCACTGATTTTGTGTGAGCATACCACCATAAAAATCTAACAGTCTACTGTAGCGAACTTGTTCTGCAAGTTTCATCTCTCACCTCGGTTAAGGCTTGTAAAGTATTTCTACTTTACACAGATTATAGCACAATTAATTAGGACTGTCAAGAGATTAAATAAAAATATCTAACATAATTTAATACTAAATATCACTTGGTGCGAATGCATATATATTGATATATTCTATATAATAGTATATATGGACAAGATTAAAATTTTTTTGGCAGTCTATATATGTATTATTGTAGGGTTTTGTTTTCTTTTTCTCGCTTCTATAGCGGTACTTTACCCGATAAAATACAAAAATGAGATAATAAATACCAGCATAAAGACTGGAGTATCACCAGTTTTAATTGCTAGTGTAATCAATGCAGAAAGTCGCTTCCGTCCCCAGATAGTATCTAACAAAGGCGCCATAGGTTTGATGCAACTTATGCCGACAACGGCTAAAGAGGTCGCTATAGAACTAGGAATATTAGATTTTAGTAATGATGACTTACTAGACCCTAGTACCAATATTTTACTAGGTACACAATATTTATCCAACCTTTTAGATGAATTTTACGATACCACTACAGCACTAGCTGCATACAATGCAGGGCCTAACAGAGTGCGCGAATGGTTACAAAATCCAGATTATAGCACAGACGGAAAGACTATATCTACTTGTCCTTTTACAGAAACCAATGATTATATTGCAAAAATTATGCATTATCAAAAATTCTACATAAATTATTTTTGAATGCCAAATTTTGTTGACTAAAAAAATTTGCTATGTTATGATTAATTTACGGTAAAATTTGGAGGTTTAAAATGTTTAATTTCTATGTAGATGCTTATGCTGATATGTTTGGCGAAGAATTGCAAAAAAACGGGCTAAATCTTGCTCCCAGCAAAATATCAATCGGCAACAAAATCATCAATTTCGCTGGCTACGCCTCCGAAGAAGATGAGGCTGAATGTCGCAAAAATGTATTGACTAAGAAGTATTCTATAATTGCTCTAGATGCAGATGAATGGTTTGACTTTTTTAAAATAGATATAGAAAAAGGAAATGATGTTATATTCTTTAGCGTAGCATTCAATATGTTAGCTGACCACGGCTCTGCTTTAAAGACTGCCTTTGCAAAATTGAACAAAAGTTATCCTAATTCAAAGGCTATCCTTATCGATACTCGCACAGTCTCTCGAGGCACTAGCGAAATTGCTTCTTTTGCAAAAATGATATACAACAAAAATCAAGATATTGACGAGGCTCTTGATTTTGCTGAAACAATAATAGGCAAATTTGTGAGCGTATTTGCACTAGATGACCCAAGTAGTATATTCAATAGCCCACTTCTATCCCCTGCTGCAGATATTTTTACTGGTGCTAGCCTAAACTTAAAGCCAATTATTTCTATAGACCCCGAAGGCAATTTTAAATTACTTGACCGCGCTAAAGGCTTCAAATCAGCCATATCGAAGTTATATAGCAATGTAAAAGAGAACGGCTTGAATGTAGCAGACTATACTTTTAGCATAGTTAGCTTCAATGCAGATGCTGAAGCAAAAGAATTGTATGACCGCTTCCGTAAAATAGTAACAGAAAATGAAATTCGTCTAGTCAAGATGTCGCTAAACAATGCTGTTATTTTAGGTGGAAAATGTGTAGCGCTTACCTTCCATAGTAGATTCTAAGAAAATTGTTTATTAATTGATATCTATGCGCTTACTATTATCTACTATAAAATTTGCTATTTATCATTATAAAAATAAAAAAGATATAAAAAAAGAAAGTCCATGGATGTTGTTTGATTAAAACGGACAACAAATAAAAAAGAGAGAACATGTTAGATTTTGTAGTCTAATATGTTCTTTTTCTTATATAATCTTTAAAAGGAGGATTTATGTATCAAGGCAAAAGAAAAAA
>CALWKL010000091.1 GCA_944381255.1 uncultured Clostridia bacterium
AAATGTTGGCGTACCAAGGGACACGGTTCGCAAAGTCTAGCCGAAGCGTTGGCAAATAGTTGCAACAGTGTTTTTATGGACTTGGGTCTAAGATTAGGCAAGGATAAATTATATGAATATTTGGGAAAATTTGGCTTTGGTAGCACGACAGGGGTAGATTTTTTTGGAGAAAGTGCTGGGATAATGATGAATGTAGATAATGTGAAAAATGTCGACCTTGCTCGCATATCTTTTGGTCAGGCCGTAGCAGTAACTCCTCTACAAATGATTACTGGGGTATGTGCAGTGCTAAATGGTACACTTTATCAACCACACTTTATTAAATCACTCACGACTTTTGATGGAACGACCAAAGATTTTGGAGCAGTAGCAGTGCGTAAAGTATTAGATAAATCAGTATCTAGTACGGTCGCAACCTTGATGGAAGGGGTAGTAAGTACAAAAGGACTGTATAGTTTTGTGCCAGGATATCGCATCGGGGGAAAGACTGGTACTGCACAAAAATATGAAAATGGAAAAATAGCGAGTGGTAAATATGTATCTAGTTTTGTAGGGTGCTATCCTGTAGAAAATCCTGAATATGTGCTGTTGCTTTGCGTTGATGAACCAGGTACTGGCGTATATTATGGAAGTATGGTTGCAGCACCATATGCTAAGCAAGTCTTTAGTGGGTTATTTACTTACTTAAATATAGCTCCTACAAACCTTACCGAAGATTTGGAGCGCTTGGAACCAAATATTGAAGTGCCTAATTTAGTTGGACTTTCTATTACCCAAGCGGTAAGTTTGATAAAAAAGATAAAATTAGAATACGAGATAGATGGAGAGGGTGATTATGTAACCTGGCAAAGTATACCTGAAGGGGAAATGCTTTTTGCTGGCGCAATTATTATGATAAAAACATAATTTTGAGATAAAAAAGCATATTTTGGCTTGTTTTGCTTTTGACAAAATTCTTTTACTCGTTAGATATATAATAAGTTGAGGTGAAAAAATGAAATTATCAAATTTGCTAATAGGATTGAATTATCAAAAAATAAATTATATAGATGTAGAGATAGAAAAATTATCTATTAGTACCACAGACTTGGCGCCAAATACATTGTACTTTTGTATACGTGGGCAAAATACTGATGGGCATGAGTTAGCCAGTGTAGCTATTGCACATGGTGCTGTGGCTTTGGTTGTCGATAGAAAATTAGATTATGACGTACCACAAATATTAGTGGAAGATGTGCGACAAACAGTGGGAATCCTAGCAGGGCGATTTTTTAAACAACCACGAGATAAGTTTAAATTAATAGGTGTAACAGGTACAAATGGCAAAACCACTACCACATATATGTTAAAAAGTATCTTAGAAACCGCTGGGTATAAAGTCGGACTTATTGGAACTATATGTAATATGATTGGTGAACAAAAATTCCCAGCGCATCTAACTACTCCTGACCCTATAGAATTGCACAAGATATTCTTACAAATGGCAGATGCTGGGGTAGATTATGTAGTAATGGAAGTTAGTGCGCATGCAATTGCCCTAAACAAAATGGCTGGTGTAATATGTGATGTGGGTATTCTTACTAATATAACTCAAGACCATTTAGATTTTTTCCATACCTTTGAAAATTATCGTGATACAAAACTTGCTTTTTTAGATAAAAAATACTGCACTCAAGCAGTAGCTAATATAGATGACAATAATATTTGTGAATATGTAATAAATAATCCTCAAAAAAATGTAATTACTTTTGGGCTAAATAATCCTTGTGAAGTCTTCGCTACAAATATAAAATATAGTATGTTGGGTACGACTTATTTTGTAAATTTAGACGACAATGTTCTACCTATCAACACTCGTTTGATAGGTGAGTTCAATGTATACAATGCTTTGGGTGCTGCCACTGTATGCCTTTGCTTAAATATAGAGCCTCGTACCATTACTGCGGGGCTGTCTAGTTGTGATTTTGTACCAGGTAGATGTAATATTATTGAATTAAAGAATGGGGCTTATGCAGTTATTGATTATGCACATACTCCAGATGGATTAAAAAATATTTTACAGAGTGTACGAGCAATATGTAATGGCAAACTCTATTCGCTATTCGGTTGTGGAGGTAATCGTGATAGTACAAAACGTAGTATTATGGGGCAAGTAAGTGCTGAAATGGCAGATTTTACCATTATTACTAGTGATAATCCTCGATTGGAAGACCCTGATGCAATAATTAAACAAGTAGAGGAGGGCGTGATTGCTAAGGGTGGACAACATATTTGTATACAAAATCGAAAAGAAGCCATACTATATTCGATAGACAAATTAAATAGAGGCGATGTATTGGTAATAGCAGGCAAGGGGGCAGAAGATTATATGGATATTGGTGGTAAAAAAATATCCTATAGCGATTTTGCCGTATTGGATAGTGTAAAAAAATAAAGAAAAACGAGGGTCAAAATGGTATATATACTTGGTGGTTTTTTACTGACATTTTTAATAAGCGTATTACTTGGCCCTCTCGTTATAAGAATGGCTAAAAAAGTAGGTGCTAAGCAAGAGATTCTCGAATATGTTACTGCACACAAGGCAAAGCAGGGTACGCCCACAATGGGTGGTATCATTTTTGTACTACCTACAATAATAGTTTGTTCTCTTCTATACAATGGACAGGCTACAGTAATGTTTGTGGCGCTTGGGGTGCTATTTGGTTATGCACTGCTAGGTTTTTTAGACGATTTTATAAAAGTACGCACTCATCACAATTTAGGCTTGCGCGCGTATCAAAAAATGATAGGCGAATTTGGTATAGCCATTATTATCGGTCTATATATGTATTACACCAGTCCATTAGGTGCTACTTTGTTTATCCCATTTTTGGGCACTGTAGATGTAGATTGGTGGATTATACCTTTTACAATATTTGTCTTCTTAGCAATGACAAATTCGGCAAATCTCACTGATGGATTAGATGGGCTAGCTGGTAGCACAAGTTTTGTTATGCTGGTAGTACTAACTGCTATCGTACTACTTACCTCGGCAAATTTACAGAATGCTGGGCAAAGTCTAGTGCTAGCGAGTGAACTAAAAAACTTGTCTTTAGTTGGTAGTGCTACTGCAGGAGGTGTACTTGCTTTTCTATGCTACAATAGTTACCCTGCAAAAATTTTTATGGGAGACACTGGCTCACTAGCCTTGGGGGGAGTGATATCTTGTCTTGCTGTTTTTAGTGGTTGGACAATTCTATTACCTCTCATAGGTTTTGTATTTGTATTAAGCGCTTTGAGTGTGATAATTCAAGTCTTGCATTTCAAAAGGACGCACAGGCGAATATTTTTAATGGCACCCTTGCATCATCATTTTCAAGCAAAAGGTGTTTTTGAATCAAAAATAGTTGCATTGTACACTGTTGCAACTGTCGTTTGTGGTATAATTGCTATCATATTTTGCATAATATAGTGGCAACTGGAGGTAGTTATGCAAAATTATTTGGTACTAGGTTTGGGAGTAAGCGGAATAAGCGCGTCTGCTCTTGTGCTAGATGCAGGCAAAAAAGTTTTTGCTTTTGACCACGACAAAAATAGAGGAACTGAACTTCGTGATGCAAAGTTAATAGATGAAAATGTAGTAATAGTGAATAAATTAAACAAAAAATTATTTAGTCAAATGGATTGCATAGTGATAAGTCCAGGTTTTGTATTAAGCGAAAAACTTGAAAAATTTTGCACTACTTATAATATACCTATTTTATCCGAAGTAGACCTTGCTAGTATATACTGTAAATCGCAAATATTTGGTATAACTGGGACAAATGGCAAAACTACTGTTGTAAATTTTTTATACCAGATTTTCTCTTCTGCAGGCTACGAAAGTGCTATGCTTGGTAATGTCGGCACGCCGTTTAGCAAAATGGTTAATTCACTTTCACCTAAGACTAAGGTTGTGCTTGAATTAAGTAGTTTTGCTTTGGAGCATTGTCCACATCTTCGCTGTGCTGGTGTAGCGCTCCTAAATGTTGCGCCTGACCATCTAAACCGTTATAATAGCTTCAGCGAGTATTACCATACAAAACTAAAAATTTTAGACTGTGTACAAGATGGGGGTGCAATTTGTCTAAATTATGATGATGAATTTGTAAGATTAGCTGGCAACACTAGACCAGAAGCAATTTATTTTAGCACTTCCAAGTTGCCCGAGCGTTTCGATGGATATTTTATTGAAGATTCTGTGGTTTATTATCAAAAGAAAGGCGAGATAAAATCTTTATTTTCGCTGGATAGTGTCAAATTCTTGGGAGTGCATAATTATTCAAATCTTTTATGTGCTGTCGCTTTGGCGCGTTCGGCAAAAGTAAGTGTAGAAAAAAT
>CALWKL010000092.1 GCA_944381255.1 uncultured Clostridia bacterium
GCAACTTCTTCCTAATAGATGCAATATACTCATCGCTTACATTTAAAGGAATAAGGTCTGGGTCTGGGAAATAACGATAGTCTTGACTATCCTCTTTGGTTCGCATTGAATAGGTTTTGCCCTTGTCATCGTCCCAACGGCGAGTCTCTTGGATAACCTTGCCCCCATTCTCTAGCACTTCTATTTGTCTATTAGCCTCATATCTAATAGCATGTAATACTGCTCTAAAAGAGTTTAAATTCTTCAACTCAGTACGAGTACCTAAAGGTTCGCCAGGTTTGTTTACCGAAATATTTACATCAAAGCGAATACTTCCCTCTTGCATCTTGCAATCACTGACCCCAGTATACAGGATAGTATTGCGTAATTTTTCAAGATATGCGACAGCCTCTTCTGCGCTATTCATATCAGGCTCGGATACAATCTCGATTAGGGGAACTCCACCACGATTGTAGTCTACAAGTGTGCCACGATTACTATGGATTAGTTTTGCAGCATCTTCCTCAAGATGAATACGATTTAGACGGATAAATTTTTTCTTGCCGTCTACTTCAATCTCTAGTCCACCACCCAAGCAAAGAGGATACTCTAACTGCGAAATTTGATACGCTTTTGGCAAATCTGGATAAAAGTAATTCTTGCGCTCAAAAACTGAATAATTATTAATTTTACACCCCATAGCGAGTCCTACAAGGATTGCCCTCTCAACAGCATCACGATTTAGTACTGGCAGAGCCCCTGGCATCGCTACACATACAGGACAACAATGAGTGTTTGGCTCGCTTCCAAATTCGTTCTTACAACCGCAAAAGCATTTTGTAGCAGTATTTAACTCGCTATGCACTTCCAAACCTATTACGGTATTATATCCTGCCATATTATTGTCCCTCCTTGTGTAAATTTTCGTATGCTTGCGCTACTCTATAAATTGTCGCTTCATCAAAGTGCTTACCTATGATTTGTAGACCTATAGGCATACCATCACTAGCTTTTCCACAAGGTATATTGAGTGCTGGTACTCCGGCAATGTTTACTGGTACAGTAAATATATCAGATAAATACATAGCCACTGGGTCATTTGACTTCTCACCGAGTTTAAACGCTGTGGTTGGCGTGGTAGGACAGAATAAAACATCGCACTTTTTAAAAACGTCTAAAAATTCTTGTCTAATTACCTTTTGCACTCGCTTTGCCTTACGATAAAAAGCATCATAATAGCCACTGCTCAACACATAGTTACCTAACATAATACGACGCTTAACTTCTTTGCCAAAGCCTTGTGTACGAGATTTGAAATAAAGGTCAGCAATATCGCTATAATTGTCTGCTCTCACTCCATATTTTACCCCATCAAAACGAGCGAGGTTGCTCGCTGCTTCTGCTGAAGACAGGATATAATAAGTAGCAAGTGAAGCATCTAGACTTGGCAAATCTACATCTACAACTTCAGCGCCCAAAGACTTTAAATCATCTACGGCTTGCATTATAGCTGACTTTATCTCAGTATTTAGGTTATCCTTAAAAAACTGTCTAGCGATACCTATCCTAAGGCCTTTGACACCATCATTGATAGTAGATAGATAGTTAGGTACTTCTTCTGTACTAGAAGTCATATCAAAATCGTCATGTCCTGCAATTATACTAGTAAGTAAAGCATTATCTTGTACTGTACGAGTAATTGGCCCCACCTGGTCAAGCGAACTAGCAAAAGCTACTACACCATATCTAGATACTCTGCCATATGTTGGCTTGAGACCTACGACACCACAAAAACTGCTAGGCTCACGAATAGAACCTCCTGTCTCTGTCCCTAGACTAGCAAAACACTGTTTTGCTGCTACAGATGCAGCACTTCCTCCACTACTTCCTCCAGGAACACGAGTAGTATCAATAGGATTTTTTACTGGGCCAAAAGCAGAATTTTCATTACTACTGCCCATAGCGAATTCGTCCATATTCGCTTTTGCAATTACTACAGCACCTGCATCTACCAATCTTTGTGCGCAGGTAGCAGTATATGGAGAGATGAAGTTTTCCAAAAATTTACTGGCACAAGTAGTCTTGGTACCAAGTAAATTGATGTTATCTTTTATAACAATAGGTACTCCACCTAGTACTCCCACCTCCTTACCATGATGTCTATCCTCATCGATTTGTCTAGCGCGTGCTAGAGCCTCTTGCTCATATGTAGAATTAAGAGCGTTTAAGTCCGCGGTCTTGCGAATTTTATCAAAGCAAAGCCTTACCAACTCTTCCGAAGTAACTTCGCCTGATTTTAATTTATCCAAAATTTCAGTCAAACTACAATTCAAATAATCCATATTATTCCTCCGCTACTGTTACCGGTACCAAAAATGCAGTACCCTCTCTATCTGGTGCATTCATAACAATTTGCTCTGCAGATAGCGAGTCTACTATTACGTCCTTACGCAATTCTGTATCAGCATCTACAGTATTTTCGAATAAATCTACTCCGCTTACATCTACTCGATTTATGGCATCTACCTGCTCTAATATTGCGCTAAATTCCCCTACAAAAGTCTCCGCCTCTGCATCGGTAAATTCTAGGCGACTGAGTTTTGCTAATTTTCGTACATCTTCAATTGTTATACTCATCTTACACTTCCTAAAAAATTTATTTTGATTTTATCACAAAGCCCCTAAAAAGTCAATGTTTTATCATAGACAAAAATTCATCTTCATTAATAATCGCCACACCCAGAGAAAGTGCCTTTTGATACTTGCTACCAGGCTCATCTCCCAACAGCACAAAACTTGTATTTTTACTTACACTACTTGACACTTGTCCACCATTTGACTCAATAAGTTTGGTAGCCTCTTGGCGAGTCAATGTAGGCAAAGTCCCTGTTAGCACAAAAGTTTTGTTTGCAAAAATTCCTCCCGAATTATTTGCATTGTATCTTATCTCAATACCGTGAGCAAGTAATTTGTCTATAATCTCAATATTTTGCGAATCTTTGAAGTATTCTACTATACTACTAGCGACTACTGCCCCGATATCACGAATACTTGCCAAATCGCTCTCGCTTGCATCACGCAAAGATTGTAAATCAGGGTATTTGCGAGCCAAATCTTTGGCTGTTTTGATACCTACATTATTTATACCTAAGGCGAATATGAAGTTAGCGAAGTCAATCTTCTTACTTCTCTCGATACTTGATAAAATATTTCCACTCTTTTTGTCTTTGAAACTATCCAATTTCATCAAGTCTTCTAGTGTTAGGTCATAGAGCATATCTACAGTGCGCACTCCTAATTCACTATATAACTGGTCTACGATTTTATCACGAATTCCCTCGATGTTCATAGCATCTCTACTACAAAAATGAATGATACGTTCCTTTAATTGCCCAGGACAATTATTCTTATTTGGGCAATAAATATATGCACCCACTTCTATTAGTTTTGTACCACAAGCAGGACAGCGGTCAATCTTTTTGATTGCTCTTGATTCAGGGAAATCTTGCGCTAGCCCTAGTATCTCTGGTATTACTTCATTGCTTCGGCGCAAAAATACCAAACTGTTGATTTTTACTTGTTTACGGATAATATCGTCCCAGTTATTTAGAGTTGCACGACTAATCGTTGCCCCTGCTAGTTCTACTGGCTCAAGCACTGCTAATGGAGTAACTTTGCCTGTACGGCCTACCTGCCACAATACATCTTTTACTATAGTAGTAACTTCGAGTGCCTCAAATTTATAAGCAAGCGCCCATTTTGGAAAACGAATGGTAAATCCTAGTTCTTCTCTTGTAGGAATTTCATTTATTTTTATCACGGCACCGTCTATTAAGATATCAATCTTATCACGTGAATCATCGATGCTCTTTATCACCTTGATGATATCCTCTAATTTATCACGCACTTCAAAAAAATTGCCAACCAAAAACTTATTTTCAATTAAAAAATTTCGCAATTCGACTTGCGTAGTAAAACTTTTGCCCACAATAACAGGAATTCCATAAGCAAAGAAATCAAGGTTTCTACTTGCTGTTACCTTTGGGTCTAGGTTTCGAATAGCTCCTGCTACCGCATTCCTTGCATTTTTAAGAGGCCCTTCACTACGACTGTTGTATTTTTCCAATTCACTAAGCAACATTATGCCCTCGCCCTCTACGACAATGTGCTCCTTGTATGGAATAGATAGAGGTACAGAGCGAATAGTCTTTACTTGAGCAGTTACATCTTCGCCAATGGAACCATTACCACGAGTAGCGGCACGTACCAAGAGTCCGCCATCATAAGTCAAAGCTAGGCGCAAACCATCAAATTTATACTCTATAGCAAAAGTTGACTGAGGATATTGCTCTTTGATTTTATTTATCCAAGCAGATAATTCCTCTGTTGATTGTGCCTTGTCTAGGCTAAATAATCGTGCTTCATGAGTTACTTTGGTAAAACCTTGAGCAACCATATCTCCTACACGCTGGGTAGGGCTATCTGGCAAAACATATCCTGTCTTTTTCTCCAAATCAAGCAAAGTATAATACGCTATATCATAGTCTTTGTCAGATACAATTGGTGCATCTAGGACATGATAATAATAATTGTATTTATTGACTAATGCTACCAAGTCTTCTATTTCTTTTTTGGTTTTTTCATCTAAAACACTACTCATTTTATTCCCCTTTTCGCTTCAGTACTTGCAGTGGCGCATATTCAAGGCTCAAGGTCTTGCACCCCATTCCACCAAAGTCAATTGTTACCATTTTATTTGATGATAGACCTTTGTCCTCAGTGATTACACCTACGCCAAACTTAGGGTGCAGAACCTGAGTTCCTATCGTATATGCAGAAAAATCTTTCTTTTGGTCATTTAATCTATTATTTATTAATTTTTGAATAGTTAGCGTTGTATCCACTTTTTTAGTAGTATATGGCATAGCATCATCTGCATCATTATAAAGGTTTGCACTAATGTTACGGCGACTGACTTCGGTAAATCCCATTTCCTTTAAAAATCTGCTAGGCTCCATATATTTTACTTCATTATACATAAAGCGCTGGCGACTACGAGTGAGGTACAATTTTTCCTCTGCACGAGTAACCGCTACATATGCAAGCCTTCGCTCCTCCTCAATATCGCTAGGGCGCTCACCACCTCTAGTAATAGGGAAAATAGACTCCTCCATAGCCACCACAAATACCACTTTGAATTCTAGCCCTTTGACTGCATGAATAGTACTTAATAAACAATAATCTTGGTCATCATCTACCGAATCAATATCACTTACAAGGGTGATAGATTCAAGGTACTCAGAAATAGTCGCATTGGGATTACTCTCCTCAAACTCTTTTACTGCATTACTAAATTCTAAAACGTTTTGCTTTTTGTTGTATTCCTCATCGCTTGACACATCAAAAGATGCATCAATACCTGAAGTTTTGATTAGATAATCTACAAATTCGCTTAGGGGCATACCTTCACTTTTCTCACGCAAATCAAGATACAGTGCGGTAAAATCTGCAAGTTTTTTCTTCAATGCAGTACCAAAATCATACATTTGGTAATTTAGTATGACATTTAGGATACTACCACCCTGGCTATACTCCTTTAATTTGTCAATACTGCTCTCTCCTATACCACGCCTAGGGAAATTGATAATTCGCAATATACTATCATTGTCTCTAGGGTTTACGATTGCCCTAAGATAGCCGATTACATTCTTTATTTCGACACGTTCGAAGAATTTGAATCCACCTAGCATCTTGTAAGGAATGTTATAACTAAGCATATATTGCTCAAGCAAACGAGAGGGAGCAGTAAGGCGCATAAGCACGGCAATATCTGAATAACTATACCCCTCTTTTGCAACCAAATCACGAATAGTACGCGTGATAAAATCTGCCTCATCTCTATCACTACTTCCTACGAAATAGCGCACTTCTGTTCCTTCACAATTTTCTGTCCACAGAGTCTTCTTTAGACGCTGAGAATTATTATCTATCACCTTATTTGCTACATCAAGTATTTTTTTTGTAGAACGATAATTTTGCTGTAATTTGAAAATATGAGCCTGTGGAAAATCACGGCGAAAGTCCATAATATTTTGGATATTGGCGCCACGCCACCCATATATACACTGGTCTTCATCTCCAACAACCAAAATATTACCCCATTTACCAGCCAAAATTCGCACAATTTCATACTGAATAGTGTTTGTATCTTGAAATTCATCTACATGAATGTAGTGAAATTTATCTTGGTAGTACTCTCTCACATCAGAGAATTTTGTGAGCAATCGATAGGTAAACACCAGTAAGTCATCAAAATCTAGTGCATTATTTTTACGCAAAGTATCTTGGTACATTTGATAAACTTCCAAAATTTTGTCTCCACTCACATATCCTGACACAGTATTGACATAATCTTGCGGGTTAGCATTGGTATTTTTTATATTGCCGATATGATATTCAATACTTTTTTTGATAGTCTCATCATCAATAGACATTTCTTTGTAAATATCACGTAAAATTCTTCCTTGTTCGACATCAGAATATATAGTAAAATTTTTGTTAAAACCTTCAAACTTATCAATAAATCTACGTAAAATAGTTACGCAAAGAGAGTGAAAAGTAGATACCCAAATTTCTTCTCCACAATCCACCATACGAGACACCCTGTCTTTCATCTCACGTGCCGCTTTGTTGGTAAAAGTTATTGCCAAAATATTATAAGGTTTTACACCCTTTTCCTTGATTAAGTATGCTATTCTATGAGTCAAAAGTCTTGTCTTGCCACTACCTGCGCCTGCTGTTACTAATACAGCGCCCTCAGTACATAGCACAGGCATCTTTTGTTCTTCATTCAAATTATCCACTATACTCATTTTTATCCTCACAAAAAAACATTATCATAATTTTACCAAAGTATCACTTTTTTGGCAATCGAAAAGACCCAAATAACTTGGGTCTTTGTTAAAATTTTGACTAAAGCCGAGAATAAATATGATAGATAAGTTTATGCTCACTCAATAAGTTTTACATATATATTCTACGCCTAGCATCGTGCTCTCGCTCGTATCTTTCTCTCAATTCCTTGTACTTATCTGTGAGTTTTATAAGATAGGTCTGTCTACCTGCAAAATCTAAGTTGTCGTACTCACCATGGTCTATCAACTGACTAATAGGATTACATACATACCCATCTTTGTCCAAAATATTGCATACTTTTCGATACATTTCTTCATCTTTATCACTTGATAGGCTAAAATAAATCTCGCGCATCAATCTTTTTGCATATATTTGATTTATTTTATCGACATTTTCACCAATGTTATTTTTTATGTAATCAGCCCTCTCTTGTCTAATTTGGTTCCAATATCCACTAGCCATACGCTTCTTCGCAAGTTTTGCATAATCTTTTAGATTTAATGTCTTGTTTGTTTTCTTATTTTGCATTTTCTTCCTCCTAATTACAAGCGTATTCTAATAGAATTTATACGAAAAATCAAATTAAATTTGGCTAAATTTGGCGTTTTGACATTTAAATACAATAATAGACAAAAAGTGGCTAATTTAAGCCACTTTTATCTTATTCTACTATAAATATTATACACTTCATCGAGCAATTTTCCTCTATCATTCATCTCAGGTAAAATTGCACAATATGAGAGCAAGGTAGCGAGTAATTGACTATATAATTTGTGCTCAATTTCAGGGTAATACTCATTGATATCATTACCATTTATCGCTAGTTCACGAAGATTCATTGGCGTATTATCCAATTTCATCAAATCATAAGTTTTAATAACACTAGCACCAATGCCAGCAAGTTTTATTAGCCCAAAAAGTTCGGTATGCCATTCATTATTAGCCTGCAAAAACAAGCGAATAAGCTTGTCAGTAGTAAGCGTATTGTGTTTTATCTTAAAAAAAGCTTGTATCAATTTTGATTGCTTAGCCACTTCGTGCTTGTTGAGCATCACCCCTCGCACGCCTAAGATTAAATCTATATTTTCTAAAGAAGGCTCAAGCCCAAGTGCAGTCAAAATATCGATTACAAAACAACTTATTCTACTAGCAGGAGGAGAAATCTCTAGCAAATCCCAACTTATCGTGTCCATTTTCTGCCGTTGCTCTATGGATAATGTATTCCAAAAATCTGTTAGTACATATTGCCAAGCTTTTAGTTCACATAGAATTTTTACACCACGGCTCTGCATACCAAAATTTGCTATAGCACGATATTTATTGTCTGCAAAAAGCATTGCGACAATCTCTTTGTTGAAGCGTTCTTGTGAAATATCTGCTAGCCTAGAGACTAACTTTTGCGCTGTCTTAAACGTATCATCATCTATCTCAAAATCTAATTCGCTAGCGATGCGTGCCATACGCAGTATTCGTAAGCCATCACGATTGAATACGTATTCTGGGGTCTCCACAGTATCTAACAAATGATGCCTTATACACTCGATACCGTCATAAAAATCGAGTATTTCGCCTGCTAAAATATCATAATACAAGGCATTTACACTAAAATCTCGTCTACTCGCATCTTGCTTGATGTCTTGCACAAAGCAAACTTCATTTGGACTATGCATACCCCCATTGTCGTACTGCTCTGCCCTAAAGGTAGTATGCTCATACTCAATATTTTTGTCTAAACTTAGTATATGCAGAGTACCAAGTTTTGAATTGATAAGTTTACAATTAAATTCGGTATTAGCTAAGATATTGCTTACTTCATCTGGCGTAGCGCTACTACATATATCAATATCAGTTTCGCAAAATCCTAGCAAAGCATTCCTTACATAACCGCCTACAATATACAAAGTTTTATTATGCTTAGCAAAAATCTTTGCTAATTGCACCAAACTTTCCTCTACCTCGATATTTTTCTTCATATAGGTAGTATATCACAAAATGGTTGTATGTCAAAATATTTTATCATATTTAACCAAATATTCCTCCAGACAACAAACCAGCCAAAACTTCCAAAGCCTCTATGCGCCTATTTAAGATATTGTTTATTGCAGTTCTATTGTCGCTATTTTCTTCACTAAATTGTAGATTTATTAATATTTGCAACAGCTCCAATTCTGTCTGTATATACTCTCTAAGTGCTGTATTGAATGTAGCAGGAATACTAACTGCTAGTGTAGGGTTTGACCGTACAGAAGATTGTGTAGGATAAATATTTGATATATCAGTATTATCTTGCTGGCTTAGATTTTGCAAAGCTCTCACATAACTTTGAATACAGGCATTAGGCGCTCTATGAATAAGCAAGCGCAACAAATTATTGTTTTTTACCCAATCAATACTATTAGCCATATCCACCTGAGTGTTCCCTGTGGTAACATTTGTATTTTGCAGAGTATTCACATTATCTTTTGCTCTAGTATATTCTTGCTCCATTTTGTGCAAACTATATTCATCTGGGGTTTTAAAATCATTGTATTCCATAAAAACCTCCTAAAATCAAATCTTTATATGAAAAATTAAAGGAGAATGTGAAGCAATGCCGAGGAGTAATCCAACTGATATTCAGCACTTGGTAGAAAGTGTAACCATAGCAGAACAAAATTTATTGGTAAAAAAAAATAAGAGCCTATCGTGTAATCTACGCAGGCTCCTATCTGCAAAGCGTAAAATTGTAAAACAAAATTTGTTCAAAGCTCCTTTCGATCAGCAATAGCACGAGCAAGGGTTGCTTCGTCAACATACTCAATATCAGTACCCATACTCACTCCCTGAGCAATGCGGGTAACCTTGACCCCTAGAGGTTTTAGCAAATTTGCGATATATATCGCTGTAGCCTCACCCTCGACAGTAGAACTGGTAGCAATGATAACTTCACGCACAGCACAATCTCTGACTCTATCCAATAATTCTCGAATACGGATATCATTAGCAGTCTTACCTTCCAGGGGATTAAGTAGCCCATGTAATACATGATATGTGCCCAAATAATCTGTAACCTTCTCCATAGCCAAGACATCTTTTGGTTCTGCAACCACACAGATTAAAGACCTATCTCCACGCTCGCAAATACTACACACATCTTTGTCGGTAAAATTACCACAGACTGAGCAGTATCTTACTTCTCTCTTTGCAGTCAATAGAGCATCAGCAAAAGCCTTGATTTCTTCCTCTGTCATATTGTTTATGCAAAAATATGCGTATCTTATGGCAGTTTTCCTACCTACGCCAGGCAGTTTATTGAAGGCAGAAATAAGTTTTTCCACCGGCACAATAAAGTTTTTCAATTAAAACATTCCCCCTGGCATTTGTGGAGCAATCTCAGCAAGTTTTTCATCTATTTGACGATTAGCATCGTTTACTGCTGCCATAATCAAGTCTTCTAGCATCTCTTTGTCTTCCGGGTCGATTACTTCAGGTTTTATAATCACGGCAGTGATTTCACGCTTACCATTCATCTCAATCTCTACCATACCACCACCTGCGTTTGCATAAAATGTGGTAGCCTCCAATTCCTCTTTGTTGCGCTGAATTTCCTCCTGCATCTTTTGAGCTTGCCTGAGAAGATTCTGCATATTCGCACCACCAAATCCATTAAAAGCCATTTTTATTATCTCCTAAAAATCATATTATATTAATGTCGGCACCAAGTATTCTCTTTAATTTCGCAATTTTATCATCATCGCCGACTGCATCTACATCTAGCACAAATTCAATATTTAGATTATATCCTAATTTATGCAAAGTATCAACCAAATCGCCACTATTTTGTGGCTTTTTTAATATTTCATAATCAAGTTTACTCGGTACACTTATACGCAAAGTATCGCCTACCAAATCTAAATACCCTAAACTTACGCACACAGTATGCAACATAATCTTGTTAGCTTGCTTAATTGCACGCAAAGTTCTTCCCCAAATTACCCTAACATCAGGCAAGGGTAAATTTTTCTTGATTTGTGTCGTTTTTATCTCAATTTCATTGCATAGTACCGCTTGAATCAATTTTTTTTTACATCACTACTAAGCAAACTAAGCGCTGTGGTCTCAATCAAGAGTTTAGGATTTAGAGAATATTTTAATTCTGTCTCAATTTTGCTAAAAGCCTGCATCGCCTGATTGAGTCTTGTCAACTCTATTTTATCAGCCAAAGTCTGCAATTTCCCCAAGAATTCAGCATCATAATTATCTTTTAGTGCTTCTGCTCCACAAGTTTTTATTACTAGCAAATCTCTATAAAACTTAGTAAGGTCGCTTGATATTACTAGTAAATTCTTACCAGCACTACAAATTTTTGAAAACTGTTCAAAAAATGCCTTATAACCTTCGGTGATAATGGCTGTACCCAAGTCAAATATTGTTTGATTATCACTGACTCCTAGTACTTCGACTACATCTGCATAATGGATATCATTATTAGCAAAACTAGCACACATATCCGCTATACTAAGAGCATCACGCACACTTCCTTCTCCAGCTGAAGCTATGAGGTTGGTTGCCTTAGGTTCAGATTTTATACCACTCTGAGCAAAGATATCTGTGATTAATTTTGCAATTGTCTCGGTATTTATAAGTTTAAAGTCGAAGCGCAATACTCGAGATAGTATGGTCGCAGGTAATTTGTGTACCTCGGTAGTTGCTAATATGAATACTGCATGGCTAGGTGGCTCCTCTAGTGTTTTCAAGAGCGCATTAAAAGCACTAGTCGTGAGCATATGCACTTCGTCAATAATGTAGACTTTGTACCTGCCTACAGTAGGAGGATACTTTACTTTATCACGCAAATCACGAATTTCCTCTACACCGTTGTTACTTGCAGCATCAATCTCTACTATATCTATGGCATTGCTCTCTTTCAATGCACGGCAAGTCTCACACTCTCCACAAGGCGAGCCATCTACTGGGTGTAGACAGTTTATTGCACGAGCAAAAACTTTTGCACACGTGGTTTTACCAGTACCACGACTTCCGCAAAACAAATAAGCATGGCCAATTTGGTCATTTTTAATTTGATTTTGTAGTGTCCTAGTAATATGCTCTTGACCGATAATCTTGTCAAAAGTAGTAGGTCTAAACTTCCTATACAGCGCCAAATACATATTATTTCTCCAAAAATTTCAACTTATTTTTAATCCTTACAATAGCATTATCTATAGATTTTGTATTTTTGTCAAGTCTATCTGCTATATTTTTATAACTCAGTCCTGCCAAAAATAATCCAAGCACACGCCATTCAAACTCGCTCAAATGTTGCCGAATTTGAGTAGACAATTCCCTAGAATCTTCCCGTCTCTCCAAGACATCTTCTGGAGTTGCCTCTGTACTAGGTATTCCCTCGGTATCCTCAGCTTCGTTTAGATTAAAATCACTTAGGCTTATGTATTCACTCAAAAAACTATTCTTTAATGCTAGGCTTGAGCGGACAGCTGATATAACTTGGCTAACCACGCATTTTTTTGCATACGCTAAGAAAGGCTTATCCTCTGTAATATCGTATGACAAAAAGGCTTTGTACAATCCTATCATACCTTCTTGCACTAGGTCAGCTTGGTCTCCACCGTTCAAAAAATATCTCCGAGCCACACTATTTACCATAGGCTTTAATTCATCAAACAAACGCTCTAGGCTAGCAGTATCTCCAGCCCTCGCATCTAGTAACAATAGTCTATAATAACTATTTTTGTCTTTATTCAAACTAATTACCTCTCTGTCGTACTACCTCAAATACGGCTACTCCGCACGCTACACTTGCATTTAGCGAATTGACTTGCCCATGCATAGGCATAGTAATTATTGCATCACAATTTTTCTTCACAAGAGCGCTTATACCCTTGCCTTCGCTACCTATCACTAGTGCTATAGCGCCCTTTAAATTTTGTTTATAAATATTTTCGCCACCTAACTCAACAGCATAAATCCATAACCCCAATGTTTTTAGATGACTAATAACATTATTAATATTTGTTACCTTACAAACTAGCATATGTTCCAATGCTCCAGCGCTAGTTTTAGCTACTGTGCTATTTATTGGACAAGCATTATGTTTGGGAATTATGACACCGTGTACACCAGCACATTCACAAACTCGCAATATAGAACCCAAATTGTGAGGGTCCTCGACACCGTCTAGTATTACTACAAAAGGTTGCTCCCCTCTAGTATCAGCTAACTTTATTATATCCTCGATTTCGCAGTATTTATAATCTTCCATTTCTGCGACAAAGCCCTGATGATGCTCATCTTTACACAATTGAAACAAGGTCATCTTGTCCACATATTCAATCTTTACATTACTTCGACGACATAGAGCCTCTATCTCTCCACTCTTACTTGCAAAAGTGTCTTGCACATACACTCTAAATACCGCTTTATTAGACCTTAATGCTTCAATCACAGCATTTTTACCATATATTATCATTTCCCCACCTCAAAGACAATTGCCAAAATCTCATTTAGTCTGTCTCTTCTATCTAATAAATATAAATATCCTATCAGCGCCTCAAAACCAGTAGCACGCTTGTACTCGGCTATACCGTAATGCTTACTTTTAGTCGTAATAGGAGAATTTTTGGCACGACGCACTACACTCTCTTCATCGGGCAAAAGCGTAGGCAAAATTAGCGCAAGCGCCTGACTTTGAGCATCGGCATTGACAAGTGCTGTAGCCATCTTGTGTAGATGCGCAGGCTTTTTGTTGCTATGTGCTACCTCGTATTCTCGCACGCAGAGTGAATATACTGCATCACCTACCCAAGCAAGAGTACTGGTAGATAAATTCCCTAATTCCTGCTCATTAAATTTTCTAAAAGTAATTAATTTTTCCATATAAGTTTATTATACCACAAATTTTATATTGGCGCAATCTTAATTTTATAATAATTTAAAAATCAAGTTAATATATTAATAGCAAAAAGGATTTTGTCTATGATTTTAACTATACAACCTAAAATAAAAAGAACTCTGCAATATCTAATTGTTTTTATAGTGCTGTTTAGTCTAAACGCATATGTTTGCTACTCCACCAAAGTGGTAGCAAGCTACTCCCCTTTCCCAAGTTTTTGCGTAGTGCTCGATGCTGGTCATGGAGGCATAGATGGTGGTTGTAGTGGAGTAAATACAGGAGTCTTGGAGCGAGATATAAATCTTGCTATTACTCAAAAGCTGGGTAAAATACTTAACAGCCTAAATATTGGAGTGGTGTATACACGCACAAATGCTGATGGATTGTATGGCACTTTCGCTAGTGGCTTTAAAAAGCGAGACTTACAAGCACGATGCGAAATTATTAAAAAAGCAAATCCAAATCTAGTAGTTAGTATTCATCTTAATAGTTTCACAAGCAAAGATGCAAAGGGTGCTCAAGTTTTTTATAAAATTGGTAGCGATATTAGCAAAGAATTAGCACAATTACTACAAGATACATTTGTTGAGGATATACCTGGCTCGAAGAAAACATGTGCTCCTGGGGACTTCTTTATGTTAAATTGCACTGATACACCGGGAATATTAGTCGAATGTGGATTTTTGTCAAATCCAGAAGAAGAGGCAAAACTTGTTACCGATGAATATCAAGACAAAATTGCGTATTCAATAGCTTGTGGTATTCTAGCTTACTTTGACTTAAAATAAATAAAAAAGGAAATAAATAAAAACTCATTAAATAGTAAAAAAGAGGATATTATCCTCTTTATTCTGTTTCTTCCAAGATTTCATCAGCCGATTTCTTTGAATTGATTTTTTGAGATATTTTCTCCAATTCTTCTTGATTATCTTTTACCTTAGAGCTTCGAGCCAAAGCATTCTTGTCCACTTTTTTCTTTTTACTAGACTTAGATGCCAAGACAATATCTAGATTCTGGTCATTGTCAATAGTAATTTTAGGAGACTTGTTTTTAAGTGCTTGCAGTTTTTTAAAGTCATCTTCTTCCTTCTCTATCGCGACATCACCAGGATTATCTTGAGTAAGGTCTAGCATTTCTGATATATCGTAGAAGTTTTCATCTATTATTCCAGCCTCTATAAGCTCTTCGTGTTCCCTAAGAGCTTCCCTAGCCTTTAACTTTTCATTCATGACGATAGATAATACTGATGCAATAGGCGCAGATATAATCATACCCACAATACCAAACATTGCACCACCTATGATTAAGGCAAGCAATATTATCAAGGTACGAGTGTTCATTCGTTTACTCATTATAAATGCTGGCATAAATGTAGTAACTAGCGCCCATTCAGCGACAGTAAATACGAAAGCCATTAAGAAAAGGTTCATATTACCATCTAGCAAAGTAACCATAAGTAGAGGCACTGCAGCAATAAATCCACCGATATAAGGAATGATAGTGAGTATTCCCAATATCAATGCCATCATAAAGGCATATGGCACACCCATAATAGCATAACCAATAATTGCTATAACGAATACAGTGAAGCAGACGATTAGAGTAGATACTACGTACTGGTCCATCATATCTTTTGTTCGACGAGTAATCGTGAGTACCTCTTCTGCTTTCCTACGAGGGTAATAAGCATAGGTGTACCTTCTACCTGTCTTTGCTATCAACTCTTTGTCCTTTAGTAAGAAGAAAGAGATTAAGAAGCCCATAAAGAATGAGAAAATAGTTTGGGCAATTCCAAACACATTCTCTATATTAATAGAGCCTGCAAGATTAGACACAAATTGCTCAATTGCAGAAATAACAGTATTAGCTATGCCTGTAGCATTTTCACCCGTGATACCGAATACTTGCACTACCTGTATTACGAATACTTTTAATTGCTCCAACAAGTTGTTGAGTTGTGTTGGATTAGTAAACTGCTCTACCATACTGATAATGCTAGGCACAGCAATAGCAATGAGGGTAATCAACAAGCCAAGAGTAACTATATAAAGTATTGATAGAGAAATAGCCCTCTTGTACTTTGACGCATTCGCACTACCGACAAAAGCATTTTTCATTAACTTATTTTCTATCAAATTCATTGGCTTAAGGAAAAGGTAAGATATTACCATAGCTATAATCACAGGGGTAAGACCAGCCAGCAAACTATTGAATAGGCTAGCAATCTTATCACTAGCCACCGTCCACAGAATTAACGCAGCAAGTAAAACTATAAATATCCAAACATACCATTTACGCATCTTACCCGAACTACTAGGACTATCTTCAAAAATATTGTTTTTATCCATCTTCATCTCTACTTCACCTCCTTTGTGTTCTTATCTTTGTTGCTTTTCTTAGATTTTTTTAGTATTTCTGCATTAGAATAATGCAGGCTCTCGACTTTTGTCCTATCTTCCATTCTATATTTTTGTAACAATGGTTCGATTCGTTTGTTCCCTATCAAAAAGTCGTACAGCAACAAAATCGCTCCTTGCAACAAGTAGCCATAATAAGTGAGAATTCTCCAGAAAAGCATCGCCCAGACGGTTATACCTGAGGCACTTTTCTTAAAGTATTCGCTAAATAGCGCACCAAAGGACAGTTCTGCCGTACCAGCACCACCCGGTAGCGGCATGAAACTTATAGCCAAATCACATACCACTTGCAATACTAACAGTTGAAACCAAATTGAGACAGTCGCATCAGTATTGAACATACAGTAGATTACGAAAGGTATGGTGTACATAGCAGTCAAATATATAATACTCAACACCACTTGGAAAAAAGCATTCCAACCACTTTTCATAAACATTTTAAAAGTAGCAGTATATTCTTTTACCGTACGCATAAGTTTTCTAAAAGTAACACGATAGTCCTTTACTAGCCTCATTTTAGAGCCAAGCTTTAGTATGCCTATCATCAATCTTGGCGCAAACTTTTTGCTAATAGACAAAAAGAATACTGCAAAAATTATCAGCGCATTAAGTATTAGTCCTATCCAGGAAAGTGTAAGCAAGAAGGTATTGATAGGCATATGCGTAAATACACTTATTAATAAAATAATACCAGTATAAACTATAAATACTAGTTGACCATATACATACTTGGATAGAGGCACACTTGATGCTGTACTACCATTCAATCCTCGTTTGTTAAGGTAGTAGATTTGGAATGGCTGACCACCGGTAGACAATGGAGTTACGCAGTCATAAAATCGACATATTACTGTAGATTTGAAGCTAAGTATAGGTCTCCACCTACCTGTTACTTTTTTTATCGACACTGCTATACGCATAGAGTCTACTACATTTATGAATAGAAATAGCAGAACTCCGACCACTAGCCACCACCAATTCATCTTTGACGCTAGTAGGTCAGTTAGCGATACAGCTCCCTCGCTACGAATTTGGAAAAACAAAATAATGGCTAGGATTACCAAGTTTAGCATTAAAAAGCCAAAGCTTAGCCAGCGCTTCTTTGTACTGCGTTGTTTTGCCACAGCCTCATAACTTGAGTTAATTGCATCTTTGGCTATTGATTCTTTTTCTGCTTCAGCCTCTAGATGCTCGGCAGTATTTTCTGTCGTTATCTTGGTAAAATCTTTGCTAACACTTTTTTTGTAGGCATGTTTATGTAGATGCAATGGAGAAAAAGCCTTGCGTACATACAAGACTGGCTCGGCGATTTTTTTATCTTTAGGCGGTGAATGGTTTAAATATATTTCTTATTCATCAGCCATACGCCCCACATAACCCCACATAATAAAATATTACTATAAATTATATATTACCAAAAATTAAATTTTTTGTCAAAAGAAAAATAGAAAAATTGGGAGTTATGCCCAATTTTCTAAATCATATTTAATTATACCATAGTTTTTGGTTTCCTCAGTAACGCGCAGTTGCTCGGAAATATCCACACCAGCAACAGCCAGCACATCGTTTCCAATAGCAAGGACTGGTAGATAATTTCTTAGTCGCGCTGGAATTTTTTTGTCTATTAGATATGATTTTAACTTTTTAGTTCCACCACCAAATTTTTCTATTATATCGCCCTCTCTACGCACACGCCACACAGCACCATTAGGAATTTTGTCTATGTCAAAAACTAGATACTGCTCATCAAATTTTGGGTTTCGCACACGCCTAACCACCAGCTTGCCGTAGTCTCCAAATTGAATTTTACCTACTTTAAATGGCCATTCTATATCGACATTGAAGGCGGGCTTCTCCCTAGTAAGTGTGAGATACTCGTACTCTTTGTGTGCTGTAACTTTTTGAGGCAAATCAAGTTTTGACCCGTTTTCGCAACTGACAGCTAGATTTATCATCATTTGATAATGTTTGCGCTCAAAATCTTGAGTAACACCCAATTTTTTTATAGAATCGAATAACATTCTATATATTATTGGCTTATCGTATACGAAATAAGTCAACGGAATCTTTATAACGCCATTAAATTCTAGAATAGCATCAAAATCTACCATTTTACGGATACACTGGTCATCTTCACGGCAAATTTTACCAAAATCGCATAGAGAATTATCAAGATTTGGCCAAACTGACCGTAATTTTGGCATTATTTCTTGTCGCAAAAGGTTACGACTGATAGTTGTGTCGGTATTAGTTTCATCTTCTAGGTAAGGAATATTATTTGCTTTTACATAATCTATTATGTCCTGCTTTGGAGTATTGAGCAAAGGTCTTGCAACATAATCTCTCAATAGACTCATACCACTAGCACCAGTAAGCCCACTACCGCGTAAAATGTGTAATAGTATAGTTTCTGCTTGGTCTCTCTGGTGATGAGCGAGAGCAACCATATCAATTTTACCTTTTTCTTTTAATTCAGCGAAAATTGCAAAACGAGCCCTTCTACACGCATCTTCTAGAGTTCCACCTTCTTTTTGAGCGATGACGCCTACATCTACCCTACGCCCTATGTGTTCAATACCTGCTTCTTTGCAATAGTTAGCTACAAATTTTGCCTCAACTTCATCATTTTCTCTTGTGCCATGATTTACATTAATAGCTACTACTTCAATACCCAATACTTCGCTATTATTATGCAAGAAATGTAGCAGTGCCATACTATCCATACCACCACTTACTCCTACACCTATTCTCTTTGCATTACCGAATAAGTGAGTAGTCTTAATCAAATCAATTACCTTTTCCATTTTTTATCACCTCTAGCTATTATACTATAATAATGTATATTATTCAATAGACAATATAAAAGTTTTTGCTAAACTTTACTAAATATTTTGCCAACCAGTACAGTCATATCATCTTTTGGGTAATTTTGATTATTTTCTATCGCGACACGCAATAAAGTATTCGCTACTTCTTGAGGGTTACTGTCATCACATTCTGCTACCAATTTCCGTAAATTCTCTATACTGTCGAAGCTGTCCACCACTCCATCTGTGGCTAGCACCACCATATCGTTATCGCATAATATTATGCTACTAATACTAGGCTTGAGTTCTTCTAAAATACCTAGCGGTAGCGCATTGCAATTTACTTGTTTTATATCTGTCCCGTTTTTTATAAAACTTGGAGGCGACCCAACTTTTATTATGTCGCAAGTACCATTTTCTAAGTCAATGACACATATATCAATAGCACTAAATCTTTCTTCATCATTCAATGTTAACAATTGATTGGTAGAGCGCAATATCAAATTGCTATCAAAACCTGCTTTATAAAAACTCTCAATCATATTAAGTGCAAGAGTACTAGTTTTTTGCGCTTGTTCACCACTACCCATACCATCGCAGAGAGACAGTAAAACTTTACTTTTACCAATTTTGAGAACAGAATGTGTATCTCCTGATAGAGTATTACCTGCTTTTGTCCTGTTTGCCGAACCAAAAATTATGTCATAATTATTAGCTTTTTTTAAAGTTACCACGCTGTAAGTTGGTTTTGCATCGTCTACAATACTATCTATTTCCATTTTTACCCCTAGCAATTTACCAACAACTTGCTCAATGCTAGGATTTGCGGTATCTTTCTTTTTGATGACCAAAGTTACTTGAAATAACTCTTTTGGGACTTCATAGAATACTACTTCACTACATTGCACACCTGCATACAGCAATTCCTCTCTCAACCTTTTTTCTAATTCGGTATCAAAGGATACTTCTACCCCCATTTCTTTGGCAAGGGATTGTATTATTTCGGCAATCCCACTCATTTGTTCTGCTAATAATCTCCTGCCACTATTTAGATTGTTATCGCTTTGAATATTACTCTTATATTCATTAATTAGCATATTCACACTGCCAATCAAGAGAGTGAGTCTAATACAATTAGTAGTTAACACGGGAGGCACATCAATCAGAGAAACTTTGCCTCGTTGATAGCAATACATCAGCATATTACTAATAGCATCATTTATCGATTCGTTAAGACCTAGGCATTTGCCTCTATTAGGACACGCAGAGCAATGTTGTCGTCTGACTTCGGTAACTAAATATGGTATACTTTTATCAAAATCTCTATTTGAAGTAATCATTTTGGAAAATACTTTTTGCAATTCTAAAAAAACATCACCCAAATCATACAATCTATTGCAAAGATTCTTTCTATTTTTATTTATCAAAGTACGCACAGCATAATCTTCTTTGTCAGTTAAAACTACATTTCTAGTAACTCGCAAGATTTTACTTGGAATACATAAGAAAATGACGCTTCCTGCCACCACGCTTACAAAATGCCAAAGAGTGTAATTATTTAGAAAATACAATCCAGATATCGCATCGACAAAAGCCACCACAAGCGCTGGAAACAAGCGTTTATCTGATTGTGTAAGTGCAACAAATAAGTTCATAAATATGATATGAGATAAATAGAGAAAATTACCACTGACGAAACTTAACCCAAGCCCCAAGAAGATACTACCCAACATACTTGCGCTCACGCCCAAGATATTATTCGATAGTAGTAACAGCAGTGTAATAATACCAAATACATAATAACTAGCGAATGGTAGGCACCCTAGACCAGCGGACAACGCGAATATAAGTACTCCAAAGCATATCACTTCATCTATTCCATATTTTCGCCTTATCCCTTTTAGCAAAATGTTTTGGAATAAATTTAAATATGCGTACAAGCATATCAGCCCCAGGGTTAGAGTTAGCATCGCGCTCCAAAGCATTTCTGGACTTCCACTGGAAATATACAACAAACCGAATTGAGATAAAAATGCATAACAGCCTATTAAAATATGATTGAGCGGTTTGTTAAATTTGTAATGCAGAAAATAAGCAATTAGTATTACGCCCGAAGTAACGCAATCGACTATTACCTGTCCTAGAGTGCCAAATACCAAAAATCCAGACAATATATACAGTGGTGCCAATATATAGACTTTTTGTCCACACCAAATTAGTGCAAATAGCATACCAAAAGCAAACGGGTGCACTCCCCTAATTGACCCCGACATTAATATAAAAAACAAAAGAAAAAAGCCACAATATTTTGCAATATTCTTTGCAACAGAATACATAATATTCCTCCTAACAGATATTATATATCAAAAAAATCACAAAGGCTGGTGCAAAACAAGAGTGAATTTGGTGCTTCGTAAAAGATAATTGGTTAAAAAAAAAGATTATGTCAATTCTTTTGCTTTTTTTTGAATTTTGATATATAATAGAGCAAATTTTAACTAGATATATGGAGTAAAAAATGCGCATTTGTGTATTAGGAAGTGGTAGCAAAGGAAACTGTACCTTTGTGGAAGGCGAAAATACTCGTATTCTCATTGATGCTGGACTTACCAAAGCTGATATTGAATCACGCCTTGCCCTTATTGGAGTAAATCCAGATAGTATAGATAGTATACTTGTAACGCACGAACATAGCGATCATATCAAGGGCTTAGGCGCTTTTGCTCGTGCGCATGGAGTCAAAATATTTGCGCACCCAGACACTTGGAACGAAATGGATAGCAAATTAGGTGCTATCAAAAGCGAAAATAAGATTGGTATATATAATCAAGATTTTTACATCAATGAATTAGGAATTGCTAACTTTGACTTATCTCATGATAGTCGACATTGTCTAGGCTATAGTATCTATGACGGCACCAAAAAATTTAGTATAGCTACCGACCTAGGCTTCATCACCGATAGTATAATAAAAAATCTCGCTGATAGTAGTCTGGTGGTTTTAGAAGCAAATCATGATGTGAATAGATTAAAACTTAATCCTAGATACCCTATAGCGCTAAAAAACAGAATACTGTCAAAATATGGGCATCTAAACAATCAGGATAGTGCCGAAGCAGTAACTAAAATGCTAGGATACGGAATACGAGGCTTAATACCTGCACATCTAAGTGAAGAAAATAATACTCCCGAACTTGTCTTAGAATCATTGCAAAAAGCCATTAGTCAAGCTGGAGGCAATCTAGCCAAAGAATTGCATGTAGAGATTGCAAAGCAACACCAAATCGGCAATATTTATAGGTTAAAGAGTTAATCAAATAGCTCTTTTTTTTTATGAATATTTCTGTCATTTCTGCACAAATTATAAATAGAAAAAATAAGGTGGTAAAAAAAATGGCAGAAAAATCTACCAAAAAAACTAATCAACAAAAAAGTGCTACAGATATAAAATCTAATAGCACAAACACACAAACAAAAGCGCAGGCTAAGGCAAAAGAGCCTCTAATTAGTACCAAGAAGAAGGTAGGTATAGCAATCTACTTTACTTTCCTCGCTACCCTTGCCGCAGTTATGGGTGTACAGATGCTTGTAACAAGCCAATTTGGACAAAGTACTGATGCCCCTACAGATACTTACAATACAACAGTCAACGAAGATAATACACAAAACCCTGATGCCAATAACTTTTCTAATTATCCAATAGACGAACAAAAACCCGACTTTAATGTAGGCAAACATTTCGATACAGATTACAACAATAACACATCAAATAATATAACAGACCCATATACAGAAATGTCAACTGACAATCAAAACGCTGTTTTGCCTAATGAAACTACACAATCAGACTATACTCAACCTAACGACTGTGAGAATGGTGAATGCATAGACCCTGGTTTTAGCGTAGACCCTAATAACATAAATTTGAACGAAAATCAATCATATCAATCTAATCAGTAAATAAAAAAACGCAATATTAAATTGCGTTTTTATTTACATTTATACTAGTTTAGGATAACTACCCTCAGATAGTTCCCATATCTCCAACGAGAAGCCCCTATCTGTAAAGGTGCTAATCTTTCTACAATCATCATCTGTAGTTCTACCGTCATCACAATCATATCCAACATCTAGTATGTAGTATGAATATTGACGCTCAATAGAATCTATCTTTGCACTTTCTGTAGGATTGTCGTCGTGTATGTTATAAATACAATTCTCTATATAACCTGCAAGTTTTTTATTACCTGCCCACCAGCCATTAGTTTGTCTAATTACACTTGAAGTCTCCCAGTATGCTTTACCTGCCTCAATATCAAAGGTTGCAGCAGAATAACAATATGTTATTTTAGCACAGCTTGCCTCACTACCATATAGCAAATCTGCAGCAAATCCTCCCATTACATTACCAGACAAATTACATTCATTATAGCAGTTTGTAATTGTACCAGACACCCCGATACCTACAAGTCCACCTACACGGTTACCTGTTACATTACATAAAGAGTAACTTTGCTTTATAAAATCAGTATCTGATATAATGCCATTGGCTGGGAACATAAAGCTTAACTCACTAACCTTATAATAACCTACCAAGCCTCCAGCATAGTATCCTCCATTTATGTTACCTAATGCAACACTATGTCTTACCATACCTTCATTATATCCTACAATACCACCAGAATAAGCATTAGCTTGACTGCTTGTATTTATCGTGGAATCAAATTCACTTTTCGCTACAAGTCCAAGATTCTGACCTACTACACCACCTATATAAATACTTTGAGCCTTATCATTGTTGGCATTAATCACATTTAAGAATGAAGTATTACTACCAAAACCAACGCCACTATAGGATGAATTAACAATAAAGCCTGCCGAATAACCAGCCACACCACCGATTACTAATTTGCCAGAACAATTCTCAATAGACATATTTACAGAACCATGAGAATTCCCAAATCCTCCAGAATATGAAGCAATATATCCTACTATACTTCCCATATAAACATTCTTTTTGTTCTCTACATTCAATCTATTCGCTGTGGTTGCGTCATCCCCATTTACATATATGGCTGTTTTGGTAATAAAGTTAAATTTTTCTGCTGAAGAATAACCCGCGATGAC
>CALWKL010000093.1 GCA_944381255.1 uncultured Clostridia bacterium
TATAAATGCTTTTTGTTTTTCTTTTCTAAGAGAACTAGCATAACTAAGAAGAGTTAGTTAGTTATAAAAGTGGTAAAACGACTTGGAAATGTACAAATTTACTATTTGTCACCACTTTTTAGAGTAAAAATGAGGGAAAAAGAAAAACTCACAGTTTTAAACTGTGAGTTTTGGCTAATCTTAGCCGTTTCAAAGTTGGTGGGCAGTCAGGGATTCGAACCCCAGAAGTCTTCCGACAACAGATTTACAGTCTGCTCCATTTGGCCGCTCTGGAAACTGCCCATAAGTAAGTTAGGCGATTTTGTTACATTCTGACCTAAACGGAATGGAGCTGGCGAAAGGAATCGAACCTTCAACCTGCTGATTACAAGTCAGCTGCTCTGCCAATTGAGCCACGCCAGCATAGTAACCGTATAGGGTAGTATGTATTGAATACACCTAGTGGTGCCCCAGGGGGGACTCGAACCCCCGACACAAGGATTTTCAGTCCTTTGCTCTACCGGCTGAGCTACCGGGGCATAAATAAGTGAAGCACCACTCATTTAAAGGAAAACCTTATTTATATGGTGGGACTTCAAGGACTCGAACCTTGGACCATCCGGTTATGAGCCGGACGCTCTAACCAACTGAGCTAAAGTCCCGCAGGAATAAATAAGGTTTGTCCTAACTTGTCTAGAAAGTTATCTAGACTATTGCTCGTTCGTGGAAGACCCACAATGGCGACTCAGATGGGGATCGAACCCACGACCTCCGCCGTGACAGGGCGGCGCTCTAACCAGCTGAGCTACTGAGCCATAATCTGTTATATCATCACTGGTCGGGGTGGGGGGACTCGAACCCTCGGCCCCTTGATCCCAAATCAAGTGCGCTAGCCAACTGCGCTACACCCCGTGGGATGGTGATATAACGATTACTATCTTACATTAAATATTTGCTTTTGTCAACAGATTTTTATAACTTTTTTTAGTTTTTGCAAATAAATAAAGTTTTTTTGGAGTGAGGTTAAAATTTTAGTCTAATGTTTTAATGGATATAGATAATTTATGAATTATAAAATTAATGTGTGAGTGTACTGAAGTTAATATTCGATTAATGCTAGGTATCTTTGTATTTAATTTTATTAACTTATGTGTTTTTTAATCTATATAGTGTGATAAGGTATAATAAAAATTAAGTTAAAGATAAAAAACATATTAAAATTATAATTATATGTAATGCTGGTGTAGTTTAGCGCTTATTAGTCCTCTTCATCTACTTCGAAATAATTAATAAAATCACGATCCAAAGTTTTAGCTCTTCGTAGGGCATAATATCCATATTTTTTGCGTATAGCATCTAAACTATGATTTAGGCGCTTCTTTTTTTTTATTTTTTCTGCATCAAAAAGATTGAGGTGCTGTGATTGCTCTACGGGAGAAAGGTTGCTAATGCTTATACGAACGGAGCGAATGGATAAACTTGTGTTTGCCCAGAATTTATCAAAAATCTGCATACAAGCGAGAGCAAATTGTACGGCATCATCTATTAATGTAGGCATTGTCATAGAGTGGCTTGTAGTATGGAGTTCGCTGTCTCTTAAAGATAATGTGGCAGTACGACCCATTAGTCCTGCATCACGTAATCTAAAGGTAACCTTTTCTGCTAGGGTATGAATCATAGTTTCGACCTCTTCTCGAGTCCGTAAATCACGAATGGCAGTCATACCGTTGCCGACTGATTTTACTTCATCTAGTCGATTAATGTGTGCTACTGTTGAGTCATCTAAACCTGCGGCTACTCTTTGATACTGAGGCCCTAAAATACCAAATTGTTGTTCAAGCATAGCGACATTTGATTGCGCCAAATCTCCAATAGTATAGATGTTTAATTTATTAAGTTTTGCAAAAGTTTTTTTGCCTATAAAAATTAAAGCATCAGCAGGTAATCCCCAAATTTTTTGCTTAAAATTTTCTCGAGAAATCACCGTGGTGGCGTCTGGCTTTTTTAAATCACTACCTAGCTTTGCAAAATATTTGTTAAACGATACTCCTACAGAAATAGTCAGCCCTGTCTCTTCTCTAACTAATGCTCTCAATTTGTCCGCTATTTGTTCTCCTGTACCAAAGAGGCGAAGAGAGTGTGTAACATCTAGCCAACATTCATCTGGGCCAAAACTCTCTACTTGGTCGGTAAACCTTAGATAAATTTCACGCACGCGTCTACTATATTCTTGATATAGATTAAACTGTGGAGGTAGACATATTAGGTCGGGGCAAAGTTTCTTTGCCTCCCAGATAGTTTGCGCTGTTTTTACACCTTTTGCTTTGGCGACATTATTTTTTGCTAAAATGATACCATGCCTAGTACGAGGGTTTCCTGTTACTGCCATAGGTTTGTCCCAAAGTGTAGGGTTCTGTACACATTCTACTGAAGCATAAAAGTTATTGAGATCGCAGTGTAATATAGTTCTATCCAAGTTACCACCTCCTGTATGTATTAGATTATAGCATATATAGTTAGTAGAGTCAAACAAATGTTCTACAATTTATTTTTGTTAACTTCTGTAAGAATGATTTATTTTAACATATTTATAGTGCTAAAACATATATTTGTTTGCCCTTTTAGTGCGCTTTTATTTAATAAAAATGCTTGACAATTAGTATAAAAATGATATACTAACTTTGCTTTATTTAAGAGGAGTGATAATATGATGGGTAATAAAGCACAAGGTGTATGGACATTATTAAAAAATGCTAATATCGAATATGGTAAAATTATCTCCGATTTCAAAACTAATAGCATTCAAGTCTGTCCTTCCTTCTTCCTTTCTCAGACTAAGTTGCAAGACCTGTATATCTTAAAGTATTCTGATAACGATAATGAGATTAGTGGTCCTTATTCAAATGTAATTAGGAGAGCAGAAGGATTTATCATCGCTGATACAGCAGAGCAAGAAAGATATTATATTGATATACTTGGGCGTTTTTCTGCCGAAGCTACTAAGTCAGGCGCGCAGATTTTTAGTTATCTAAATAATTATTTAAAACTAGAAGATATTGATTCTGAATTCTTCTCTGATGACCTCTTTTATCAAACCGTACTAAGAGAAGAAAAGGAGCGTGCGCTTTATGAAATTAAATCAAGTTACGCAGACAAAGAAAAGTTGTCAAGTTTTGATGTAGAGCGTTACCGTAATCGTGTGGCTATACTCGAAGCAAAGAGAGAAAATAAACAAGAAAAAGTCGATGCGTTAAAACAGTACGAAGCTGACTTGATAGAGAAGCGCAAGGAAGAAAAGGAAGAAGTTTCTCTAACACGTGTTATACAAAATGAAGAAATTGAATATGCTTTTGATAGTGCAATGGAGCATGTTTAATATATAGAAAATTGATTGGGTAAATCTAACATAGTAAAGTAAATATAATAAATATGATAAAGTAATAGGTGTAAAAAAATCTTATTTTAAAAATTGTGTCTATTAAGTTATAACAAAATTTATAATTGATTTTTAGTACTTATAAAAAAAGGCAGAGAGCGCTCTGCCTTTTCTTTTTTATCCTTAATGTATATTCTCTAAAATTTATTTTTCTTGTGATGAGTAAGATGTTTGATGCTCCCAAGGGGCGTGAGTCCAGCCTTCTTGCTCCTCGTATTCTATAAATTGAGGGACATTAGAGTCCGTCTTGTAAACTTGTTTACTTAATGCCCAAAAATTCTCATCATAGCCTAAACGATAACCGTGCCTTGAGTAGAATTTTGGAGTCAAGTGTTCTCCTTCACCATAAGGGAAGTATACTCCAGAGATATTGTGGCAATTGTTCTGTAACATGTACTGCTCGAACAAAGATGACATACTACTGCCGACCCCTCGTGCTAGGTATCTAGGGTCCACTGCTATTGACCTCAAATCGCATAAATTTTCATCTTTTAGCATTTCAAAGCCAAGATATCCTATCATTTCTTTTGCTTGATTAAAGGCGTGTATCTCATAATACATATCAGAAAAAACGTTTACCT
>CALWKL010000094.1 GCA_944381255.1 uncultured Clostridia bacterium
CGGGTGAGGGGAGTGGTGGTATTTTCTACACCTACAAAAAATTCGCTACAAAAATACGGTAATTCTTGCTTTAATTCACGTAAACGAGCAATGTTGTTGTCGTTACGCTTGTTATAATAACTTTCTGACATTCTAAAACCTCTTTGCGTGTATTATAGCAAATTAAAGATATTTTGTAAAACATTTTAACGAAAAAATCTTTTACTAAGTAAAATGTTCGATTTTTAAAATTAGAACATTTTTTCGATTTTAAAATTAGGTAAATATTGCATAGCACTAAGAAAATTTTTATTATAAGTAGCACACAGAATGTTTAATAGATTTTACTAAAGTAATAGTTCTTTAAAATAATTTGTCAAATTTAATATGAATAGTAAAATTTATATGAATAGTTACTCATTCAAAATAATCAAACTCTGTCTCAGCGCGTTTTAAAACGTGTTTATACAGAGTGATATAAAGTTATGCATAGCTCTATGTAAACTTTATTAAGATGTGTTTAATTTAAATTAATTTAATTAATTTAAGTAAATAATAAAACAATGAGAAGTTTAAAAAATACAATAATACGGTTAAAATAGTGTTTTTTAGTTAAACTATGCGTAAAACTTGTCTTTTACGCATAGTTTAAAATTATTTTGACAACCCTACCCCCATATAATTATCTAAAAAGCGCTAATAAATAGTCGCCTTTTTTTAATTCATTACGTCGTGTACGATAGTCTGGTAAAACGCTTTTTACGAGTTCCCAAAATAGTTTTGAGTGATTCATTTGCACGAGATGAGACAATTCGTGTACGACTACATAATCTATCAAATCATGAGGTAACATAATAAGGCGCCAATTAAGCGATACTACACCATTTGAATTACATGTCCCCCAACACGTTTTGGCATTGGTTAGTCTAAAAGCGTTTGGCTGTAGGTTCATTAGTAGTGAAAAATACTCTACCCTCTTTTTTAGTATATCATAGCAAGTGCGTTTGTACCACGTTGTCAAACGACGTACGACAGTGTCTGCATATTTTTGAGGCACCACACAATAATTAGGTTCAAGGGAAATCGTTTTTGCAGTGTCATCATATGCTATATGATAAATTTGTCCTAGGAACAATATATCGATATAATTTTCGATGTTATAATTGAGTGTTGCGTTCTCTCGAATTTTGTCTATATTTATATTAATCCAATTTTCTTTTTTTGCTACAATGCGCTCTATCTCACTAAAAGGCAATTTTCGAGGAGCCTTGACAATTACTTCACATTTTGGACTAATTGTTATACTCACAGACCGTCTATTTGTTCTAATTAAATAGTCTATATTAATCATACTACTTCCCTACCCCACACAAAAGATGTCATACTATTTTTACTATAAAATTTTTAATTAATCAAGCAATTTTTATAATATTTAAAAATTAAGATATTAGCAATCAAAATTCACCAAAATGTTTGACAAAGTTGACAATTTAATATAAAATCTACTATTGAATGGAGGCGTATAATTAATGATTAGCCAAATTAACAAAATCGTACTTAAATCTTTGGCCACCGGTGATAAATACGGCCTAGAAATCATTAAGGACATTGAGCAATTTACCAATGGTAAGGTTGTGCTAAAGCAACCCACATTGTATAGTTCGCTTCGCCGAATGGAAAAGAAAGGATATATTAGTTCTTTTTGGGAAGATAGCGAGATTGGAGGTCGTAGACATTATTACTCACTTACACAGGCTGGTAAGAATGAGCTAACAGCAGATGATTCTCTAAGCGAGTCAGATATTCAATCTATTCTTGCCGAAGTAAATGGCCAAAAGCGGACTTCTCAGCCACAGGCTCCTGTACAGCCAATTGTTAAAAATAAGACAGCTTTTGAAAAATTTGACCCAAGTACAGAAAGTATCAATGCACAAAGTTTTACCCAACAAGTTCGCAAAGATTCAAAACCTATCGAATTAAGCGAGAAAACACCAGTAAAAGCTAAAGAAATCAGCACAAATATTGAGAATTCTCAGCAAAATCCTTCACAACAGGCTAAAGAAGACTCTCCATATTGGCGAGAAACTATAAAAAATGAAGAGCAAAATGCTCAATCAACCGAGTTTAAACTTAATGATGAAGCAAAAAGTAATCGTTTTGAAATAAATTATAAAGATATTTTGGGAGACTTAGATGCAGATACCTCACCAGAGGTAGAGGCACCTATTACCCCACCTCAGCCAGTACAATCAAAGTCTAAGGTACAGAGAAATGAACCACAAGGCAATGTATATACTCGTCAAGTAAGCGATATATTTAGTCAAAGCGCTGGTAATAACTACAAGCAACAGAAAGAACAAGATATAAAAGAAGCAATTTTTAAGCAACAAAATCAATCAACACTTGAAGAAATTCAGCGCAGATACAATCTAAATGGCATAAACAATAGTGATTCGACAAAGTATGAAGACTTTACATATCAAAACAGCACAAATACTAGCAGGTCTATTCATAATCATGTCGATATAAAAGAATATGATAAGAAAAGTACAGAGATAAGCAATAGTGAAAAAGAGTTTTTGTGCGTAAATAAGCTTAATCTCACTCGCTCTATTATAATGACTTTTTTCTATATAATGGCTGTGTTAATATCTTACTTTGTATTCAAGGAACAGTCATTAATATATAGTCCTCATGAATTTACATACTGGCTATATATTGGCTTAGCTGGACTTTATCTTATAATTATGTTGACTGTAACGCTTACGCATTTTAACAAAAAAGTCCAAATAAAAAAGATTAATTGGCTATCAAATTTATTCTATAGATTTTTGCTTGCAGTAGTATTATTCATATTTGTCATAGCACTGTGCTTATGCTTCGGTATGACTAACTTCTTGCAAATTGAATTTTTTACACTTTGGTACTTACCGACTCTCGCTATAGGAAGTATCTTGGTATCATGGCTAGTAGGATTAATAGTATTCTCAACAAGAAAATTCCGTGCGTAAAAAATAAAAACAAGCTCCAAAAGGCTTGTTTTTTATATTTTAATTTATCAAAGTTTACTTTTTATAACTTTTATTTAATCTTTAAGAGAATCTAAGTATCTATCTACCTCTCCTCTTGCTAATTTGTCGCAAATATTATTATATTTATCATCAGCATGACCTTTTACCTTATGCCATGTAACAGAATGAAAATTGCACAACTCTATTATTTTACGCCAAAGGTCATCATTTTTTACTGGCTTTTTGTCTGCAGTCTTCCAGTTGTTTTTCTCCCAGTTCTGTGTCCACCCCTGTAAAAAAGCATTTACAACATATGCTGAATCACTATATAAATCGACTTTGCAAGCCTCCTTTAGCCTAGATAAAGCTTGGATAACTGCAAGCATCTCCATACGATTATTAGTAGTGTTATTTTCAAAGCCACTAAACTCACGCTCTATACCGTTGTAAATAAGCACACACCCCCAGCCCCCTGGGCCAGGATTGGCACTACAAGCCCCATCAGTATATATTGTTACCTCTTTCATTTTTTCTCCTTTTCGCAGAAAATGTGTGCAAATCTATTGACTTAATTAAAAATTTTTAGTACAATATTCTTATCTTTAGGGGAGTGGCTCAACGGTAGAGTAGTGGTCTCCAAAACCATTGGTTCAGAGTTCGAATCTCTGCTCCCCTGCCAATTGACAAGGCTAAATAAGAGCCTTGTCCTTTTTATTTTGACTAAACTTTTCCAAAAAGTCAAGCAAATTTTTGTGATAAAATTTTTGTAATTGACTAGTTGAGAAATAATTAATTAAATAATTATAAAGTTCCTGCATTCCATAATAATCTAATTTTATTCCAGTTGGATTCTGCTCCCCTGTCCCATTAAAGTCTGTACCAAACCCTACATGGTCCTCTCCTGCAAATTCCAGAAATGAAGATAAATGGGCTCTAATTGTATCAAAATTAGCTTTGCTATCACATAGCAATTTATCATATAAGCAAAGGCCAATATAACCGTTACTCTTTTCGATTTGCCTTAATTGATTTTTATTAAAATTACGAGGTATATCATAAACCTCACGACTAGCACAATGAGAACAAAAAATAGGCTCATTAGTTACACAAACAATATCCCAAAATGAATGTTCATTCAAGTGTGCTGTATCTATTATAATACCATTTTGATTTAAACGATTGACAACAAGTTTACCCCATTCTGTCAATTTGCCACTCGAGTATGCGCCACCTGCTAATATATTAGCGTGGTTCCATGTCAAAGTAGCACAAAACGGATTTAAATTGATTATTTGGTCTAGTATTTTGTTATTATGGACATAGCCTAAATTTTCTAGACTCTTTATAACCATTGGTTCATTATCTAAATAAGTAAATTTTTGGGTAATATCTTTTAAGATAATTTTACTTGACTCCTGCTCAGGACTAACATAATAGGCCGTAAAAATTTTTACGACCTTATTATTTTTGCAAAATTTAATATATTCTAAAATTTGTTCTTTTTCTATAAAACTCATCAGCACATCATTGTGAGCATCAGCAATCTGCATAGATTCTCCTATTTGGCAAAATTTACAGACCGTAACTCTCTGATGACATTGACTTTGATTGTACCAGGATATTCCATTTCACTCTCTATGCGCTTTGCGATATCACGGGATAGTATATCCATATCCGTGTCTGATATAACTTCTGGCTTTACCACAATTCTTATTTCACGACCAGCTTGAATAGCATATGCTTTTTCAACACCATCGTATGACATAGCGATTTCTTCTAGCTTTTCTAGCCTATGGATATAACTTTCAAGCGATTCTCTACGAGCTCCTGGCCTACTACTAGATATGGCATCAGCCGCTTGAACAAGCATAGCTTCTACACAGGTAAATTCTACATCACCATGGTGCGCTTCAATGCAATTTATGACTTTATCATTTTCCTTGTATTTGCGCGCAAGTTGCACACCTATTGATACATGGGTACCTTCTTGTTCATGGTCTACAGCCTTACCTATATCATGTAAAAAGCCACCTCGCTTTGCAATTTGCTCATCGCAACCGAGTTCTGCAGCCATCATACCAGCTAAGAAAGCCACTTCTATAGAATGCTTTAGCACATTTTGTCCATAACTTGTGCGGTATTTTAACCTACCCATAGTCTTTATAAGTTCACTATGGAGACCGATAATACCTACCTCCATAGCGGCGGCTTCACCAGCTTCTTTTATTTCGTGCTCCATATCCTTGCGAGTTTTTGCGACTATATCCTCAATACGACCTGGATGTATACGACCGTCTTGAATAAGCTTATTAATAGATATCCTTGCTATCTCACGCCTTATAGGGTCGAATCCAGACAAAACTATTACTTCTGGAGTATCATCTATAATGAGGTCTATACCAGTGGCTTGTTCCAAAGCCTTGATATTACGACCTTCTCGACCAATCAACCTTCCCTTCATATCATCATTAGGTAGAGTAATTGTAGTAACAGTAGTCTCACTTGTCAAATCAGCAGAATACTTCTGTATAGCATTAGATATGATTTCTGTCGCAATTTTGTGAGCATTGTCATGTGCTTGCTGTTCAATTTCTTTTACTTTAACTATAGCATCACGTTTTGCATCTGTAGTAATTTGTTCAATTAATACCTGTTTTGCTTCATCTTGTGTCATCTTTGCGACACGCTCAAGCTGTTTGTCAACTTCTAGATTTTTCTTATTGATTTCCTCTTCTTTGCCCTGGATTGACTTTTCTCTAGCCTCTAATTTTTCTTTAAATTTCTCTAAATTTTCGTTTTTGTGATCTAGGCTCTGCTCTCTGTTGTTAATAAATTCTTCTCTTTGAAGATATCTATTATTGAGTTTTTCTATTTCTGCACGCCGTTCTTTTATTTCATTATCGGTTTCTGCTTTGATCTTTAAAGATTCCTCCTGAGCAGAAAGCCTAGCCTCTTTTTGTATTGTCTTGGCTTCTAAATGAGCATCCTCTATAATTTTTGATGCGGAACTCTTGGCATTATCAATTTTTTTGAGAAATACCAATCGGTATAAAAATATCCCCGCTACTGTACCAAGTATCAAGCACCCCACCAGTGAAAAAATCAGTACAATAACATTCATTTGGAAACCAAGCAAACCTGTATAAAAGGTATTTAGCATTGGTTATTCCCTCTCTTTGTAATTTAAATAAAATGAAAAATAAAAACACTTACATCATTTTACATATAATATTTTAAATTAAAAATATTCAAAAGTCAAGTTAAATCAAAAAATAATCAAATATGCAATATAATATGTCATGCACTATGATTTTTTACTAAATAAGGTTTTTTAAAACAAAAAAAGGCTAGCACATATAGCCTTTTTATAAAATTTATTCATCTCCGTCATTTTGCTCTTCGGCACTAGGTTCAATTGAATAGTTGAATGAAGATTTTTTTGGTGCGTAATAATCACTAATTTGATTGTGTATGTCAATTGCAATATCAGGGTGGTCTACAAGGTATTGCTTTGCATTCTCCTTACCTTGCCCTATCTTATCTCCTTGATAAGCAAACCAGCTACCACTCTTCTCAATAATTCCAGTATTCAATGCCAAATCAAGTAAGCAACCTTCTTTTGAAATACCTTTACCATATATGATGTCAAATTCACATGTTTTGAATGGTGGAGCAAGTTTATTCTTCACTACCTTCACTCTAGTACGATTACCTACTACCTCTGCGCCATCTTTTATAGCATCTGCCTTGCGAACATCTAGACGAATGCTAGCATAAAACTTAAGTGCTTTACCACCTGTAGTAGTCTCAGGATTTCCAAACATCACACCCACTTTTTCTCGCAATTGATTAATAAAGATTACACACACATTTGACTTATTAATATAAGCGGTTAGTTTACGCATCGCTTGACTCATTAATCGTGCTAGCAATCCTACGTGAGCATCTCCCATCTCACCGTCTAACTCTGCCTTTGGTGTCAGCGCCGCTACTGAATCAATAACTACTAAATCAATACTTCCACTCTTTACCAAACTTTCTGTAATGTCGAGAGCTTGCTCACCATTGTCTGGCTGAGAGATATATAAGTTGTTAATATCTACACCCAAATTTGCGGCATATACAGGGTCTAAAGCATGCTCTGCATCTATGAAAGCAGCAGTACAACCCATTTTTTGCGCTTCTGCTACCACATGCAACGCAACAGTTGTCTTACCAGAAGATTCTGGTCCATATATCTCTACAATACGCCCTCTAGGCATACCACCAATGCCCAATGCTAAGTCAAGAGTAAGGCAACCCGTAGGTATTACATCTACTACTTGATGAGCATTATCCCCTAAACGCATAATAGAACCCTTGCCAAATTGCTTTTCAATTTGAGCAATCAATAACTCCAAATTTTTTGTCCTTTCTTGATTGTCCAATTTATTTTCTCCTTTGTATTCGTCTATATGTTCTAATTATACAATAGAAAGTTAAAATTACCAAGTGTTTTTATGGATTTTCTGTAAAATATTATATAAAATAAAGTTTAATAAAGTATTTTTGCTACTTTTTTGAATACTTTTGTACGCAAAAAACTCTGTTTTACAATTAGTTAAGCTATAAAAAGTAAAATTAAAACCATCATTACCCTCGGTTATTATTAGACAAAGGTCGACTGACTTTTTTTCAAGATTTGATAAGAATTTGTCCATTTTTGGAGAAAAGATGCTATTATCAAAACAAATATTATTTAAATGGTAATTTTGAAGTATGGGCACAAAAACTTTTCCTGTAGTATTGTCCACTATCACTACTTTTTTCTTCTGCACTTCCATAATTTCTGCCAAGGTATCTGGAATATTCATAAGTTTATCATTATAGATAAAATTGCCAAAAGTACGGTAAACTTGTTGCTCAAGACTTAAAGCAGTACCACTATCCTTTGATTTCTCGGTAAAACTTAAGAGCATATCCCCTTCCTTAAAAAAATACGCAAAATCACACTGATAATCGTCGGATAGTCTCTCTGCTACAGGTATAATTTCGTTAGGATTCAATGAAAACAACTTTAGATTAAATGTTTTATTAAATTCTATTAATTTAGACAACTGCTGATAAGCAATATCTGTATTAAAATCTTGAATTAAACTTTTATCCAAAATTATACCAAATTTTGTGGCATTACCAATAAAATACCCATAACAAAATTGCTGATACGGCGGTGTGTAGACTTTATCGAATGTTTTCCGAATTTTCTCTAGACAGCCTTCATTATCGAAAGGTGCTACGACTATAGAAAAATTCCCAACTAGCGACTCCATAGCATCATCATAAAAATCATAATCAAGCAAATTTACACCATTAAATTGATATCCCAAACTTGTAAAAAGACCTATAACATTCGTTATAGGCATTTCTACATAATTAAGATTAGGTGTCAAAACTATCAAATTAATTTTCATAATTTGTATTCCTTTGCTTTTCCATTAGTATATAAGTTATTATTTCTCTGAGTCTTCTGAGTCATTCGTAGGAGATGGCTCTACCTCTACCTCACTTGAAGTAGCATTAGGCTCTTTCTCTTCTTCCACATCTATAGGTGCCTTGACAGAAATAATATCCTTGTTTTTTATGCAGTAATCAACACCAGAATAGATTGTAACTAAGGTAGCCACTCCCATTACGGTATATGCGCCCACTACCAATATGGTATTAATGACATCGCATACAGCGTAACCAGTGCCAATCAATAGCCCTTGTGAAATAAACATAAACATAGGGATATATATATCGGTAAGCAAAGCTTTTAGTTTACCACTTTTTGCAGCGGCAACTACCACTCCCTTAGAAGCGGCTACTTGTCTAATTCCATTGACTAAACTATCTCTAATGAACAAAATTGACAAGGCAATTACGCCCCAAATTGGGTCCAAGGCGCTGGCTCGATCTGCTATAATTAGGAAAAATGCGCAAGTGTATAACATTTTATCAGCCAACGGGTCTAATAGTTTCCCTAAATCAGTAACTTGATTTCTTTTTCTAGCGATTTTACCATCGAACAAATCAGTCAAAGCCGCTACAATAAAGAGCACAACTGCTATAATTTTATTACAATATGGAATGAAATCTGCCAAATAAAAGAACATCATCAAAGGCACGAGTACTATTCTAAGTATTGACAGTTTGTTTGGTAAATTCATAATGACCTCTCACAAAGTTATTCAGATAAAAATCCATCTGCAAATAACTCATTATACTTATTTTCATCAATTAATACTTTTCGTTTATTTGTACCATCAGCAGGAGAAATAAATCCATTCATCTCCATTTGGTCCACTATTCTAGCGGCTCTTGCATAACCGACTGCATATCTACGCTGAATAGCACTAATAGATGCATTACCAGATTTTATAAAATCAAATAACGCTTTAGGTAATATTGGATCATACTCTACGCCTTCCCCGCTGTCTTCGCCTCCAGATTCACTACCACCACTGGTACCTATACCATTCTTAATTTGGTCAACTACATTGTCATCATAACTTGCTTCATTATTAGTGATAATAAAGTTTACAATGTTTTTTATCTCATCATTATTTAAAAATGGACATTGGATACGCACTGGCTCAGGCAAGTTTTGAGGGAAATACAGCATATCTCCTTTACCCAATAATTTTTCTGCTCCACCTTGATTTATAATAGTCATAGAGTCTTGATAATTATTCAAAGAGAATGCGATGCGAGAAGGTAAGTTGGTCTTTATAGTACCAGTAATGACATCGACTGAAGGTCTTTGTGTCGCTAATACCAAGTGTATACCAGCAGCACGCGCAAGTTGAGCAATACGCATAATCTTGTCTTCGAGTTCCTTTTTGCCGAACATCATCAAATCTGCTAACTCATCTACGATAATTACAATACGAGGTAATTTTGGTTCTCTGCCTTTATATACGGCTTCGAGCGAATTATATTCCTCAAAATTACGAACCTTCAATTGTTGGAAAACGCTAAATCTACGATCCATTTCGCCTATTGCCCAATCAAAAGCATTAAGTGCTTGCTTTGGCTGGCAAATAGCTTCGGGGGTTACCAAATGAGGCAATCCGTTGAAACTAGAGAACTCTACACGTTTAGGGTCAATCAGTACAAGTTTCAAATCATCAGGCCCCATTTTATACAACAAACTAACTATAATTATATTCAAACATACACTCTTACCAGAACCAGTAGAACCAGCTACCAAAAGGTGTGGCATGGACGATAAATCACAAATTTTAATAGAACCAGATATATTTTTACCTAATGCGAAAGGTAATGAAGCCTTGGTATTGTGAAATTCTGGAGAATCAAGCACATCTTTTAAGCCTATAGTCGCTATCTTCTTATTAGGTAACTCAATACCTACTAAACTTTTACCCGGTATAGGAGCCTCAATACGCACTCCACCTACCGAACGCATCAT
>CALWKL010000095.1 GCA_944381255.1 uncultured Clostridia bacterium
ATACAAAATCATTCTTGAGTCGAATAGGCTTGTTGTCTACTGACACAAGGTCTTTCTGCGGGTCAACCAAAGTACCTAATTTTTTTATAACTTTGGCATTGACTCGCACTCTGCCCGCCGCAATAATTTCATCGCATTTTCTACGACTCGCAACTCCCGCTGTAGCCATAAACTTATTTAATCTCATTTTTGCCTCGAAGTATTTATTAATTCAAAACACTCCAATTTTTTAGAATATCTTTTAATTTGTCTCGGAGTAGTTTTGAATCTACCTCATCTATTGTATATATTTTCCCTTCAAAAATCAAGTGTTTGTCGAAATAAACTTGCACGGTCCCCACCTCTTTTTGATAACTAACAGGGGCTGTAAGTGAGTCAGGCAAATCATATTCAATATTTATCCTACTATATTCCTCCTCAGTAAGAGTAAGCTTTAGACCATTCTTGATATAAACCTCTATACTTGGCACTTCACCATTTAGTAAAGGTATTTTAGTAACAAAACTATACGGAGTAAGTATTTCATAACAATGATATTTGTCAAAAACAGCATTTATAATATTTGCGCTTTCCTCAAACATTGGACCACAATTTAATACCACACATACTACTCTCAGCCCATCTCGTTCGGCAGCACTAACCAAACATCTACCTGCCTTGCTAGTATATCCAGTCTTTACTCCTATACAGCCATCTAGACTATTTAACAAACGATTTTTATTAGTTAGATAACGATAAGCCCCATCTACGCCTGCAATTTTGATATTTTTGGTGGATACAATCTGCCTAAATTCATCATTATTCAATGCATACGCAGTAATTTTGGCAAGGTCTCTAGCAGTGGTATAATGCTGTGGATTATCTAAACCATGAGGGTTTACAAAGTTTGTGCTATCTGCACCTGCTTTTTGCGCTGTTTTGTTCATTAAATTAGCAAATTCTTCTACACTGCCAGCGCAATGTATAGCCAACGCTGTGGCAGCATCATTACCACTACGCAACATTAACCCATACAACAAATCACGCACGGACAACTCCTCGCCCTCACGCAAATAAATACTTGTACCTTCTATTCCTACTGCTCTACGGTCGATTTTTACCACTTCGTCTAAGTCTTTGCAATTATCAATAACTGTGATTGCTGTAGCAATCTTGGTTGTACTGGCCATAGCGCGCTGGTCAGTTGCATTTTTTTGATAAAAAACTCTACCAGTAATCGCATCAAAGACATATGCACTACTAGCACTAGAACTAGCAGAAATGCTAGCTTTGGGTAAAACTGGCTGACTGTCTGCAAAGACACTAACATCTGTATGTAAAAAAGCTATCATACAAAATACCAATATTAGACTGCTAAAAAACAATATTTTCCTCATATTATTCCTTCTTACCTTCCCTTTTTGCTAAATTCTTAAGATACTGATTTAGAGCATCTCCTACTTTGTCAATAGTATTAGCCCACGCATTTTCATTTTGAATGGTAATAAGATTATGTTGGTCATTATTTACTACCAAAAAACCTACAGGCTCTGCTGTAAAGCCTGCCCCAGTACCACCAGCAAAAGGATAACTATTCTTGCCTCTTTTGATTAGATACTTGCTAGCGTATTGACCACCACCAGCCACTACTCCGACTGTAACTTTTATCAAAGGATAGGCTACAGTGTGCTCTCCCATAGATAAAGGTTCGCCGATTAAAGTGTCCATATCCACATATGACTTAATATTCTGAAGTGCTTCTGCCAATAACCCTCCCACAGGATTATTTATATTGTTTCCTTGTGATTCGTTCATAAATCTCTACCGTCCTTTTTACTCTTTTTATCGCTCTTAGTATACTAAAAAGCACTACTATCGGCGCACAAAATATAGTGGTCTTATTTGCAACAGTTAGTTTGTTCTCCTCTACTTTTGGGTCAGCACTCATATAGGCACACATTGGCCCCTTTGCTCCAAAGAGTACAGCATAGAAGCAATATAAAAATTGTAGCACTGTGCCACAACCCAGACAAGAAAAGGCAGCATCGTGTTGTTTACCAAATTCTACAAAGATACTCAATTCTCGTATTATTATATATCTAAACGCAGATACCAAAAAATAATGCGCAAATATTGCATCTTTGTCCAAAGTATCAAACTTAATCTGCTTCTCCTTGCCTTTTCGTTTGATAATATTTATGGCTGATTCGGTAATCTCTAGTTGAAAGCAAGTAATAGTAACTCCCCATAGAGTAAAAGCGACTACTCCGAGATTTTGCCCTACATTTATATACATACTAAAGCCAATTCGCCACGGTATCAAACTTAGAACCAATAGCGCCATAAGCACTAACAAAACTATATAATACCACTGCATATATGGTAGTATTTGATAAATTTTTAAAAAAATACAAGAAAACTAACAAATCTTAATCTAATAAAATAATGGCAAATTAGTATTAATGTAAACTAACAAACGGCGATATTATAAAAGAACATTTTAAATATTTTTATAAATTGCACCTTGTCTATTGTGCAAATTTTTTTGATTATTTTACTTAAACAAAAAAGATAGAGCACAAAACTCTATCCTTTAAAAATTCAATGACTTAACAAACTATACTATTTGTCCAAATATATTTCTACATCAGGTAATTTGCTTTGCTTAAAGTCTGCCAAACGCTCCTCCAATGCTTCTTTGCCAGCTTGTTCAGATTTTCTAAATTCATTAGATTTAGAATAATCTACTCCACAGTCAAAACAATCCTCTCGCTTATTCTCGTCCTCAATCTCTCGCTTTATACCAAGTACAATATGGAGCAAACTATTCTTTAATTCAGGGTATAATTCAAAATATCTATTACCATCATTTTTTGCATCAACCATATTAAGTTTATCCAACATTTCTTCTGCGCTATCAAATTTTTGCGCAAGAATCTTTAGCCTATCAATATCTTCACAAGTAATAGGTAGACTAAGACAAGGCAAACTATCCACATAACTTGGATGCAACTTGATAGTATTTCTATCTATTGCAATTACTTTTGGTGTGCCACGAATTATAAGCTTCTTATCCTCTATTTGCTTAGCAAGGAAATTTTGTAGACTTACAGGCTGTGAATCTTTTGAGACAATAACATCTTCATAATCATATTCCTTATCAAAAAAGTCTTCCTGATATTGCCCACTCGGTACTGTAACCAAAAAAGTCTGCTTGTTTGCGCCTTCTCTTATAACTAATTCCTTATCTTCCCAAGGATAATAAGTCAGTTTGGTCATTACCTTTGGCATATGGCTAGCTAGGTATACAAAGCCCTCCTCTACTGCGGTAAACCAAATATCCATATTTGCGCTTTCTCTTTCAAAACTTTGTATTTTATTTAGATTATTTTGAAATTGCAAAGCAAAATCTTCCCTAGCATGACGCAAGATAACACGCATAGCAGCTTTTTGCATATCTTTTTTGCGTTTGTAGACTTGGCTTTTGTGTTCCCAGACCTTTTCAGAATTTTTCATTATATCCTCTACAATCTCATCAACACTAGCATACTTATAATACTTTTCTGCCAAATTTACCTTGCTCTCTATCAAGCCAAATCTATCTGTTAGCAGTGAAAATAGCTCGTCAAGATTTTTCTTATTGTTAGACACTGCGCCTATATTATTAGTATTCATATTTATTCTCCTAATTATTTATATATTATATCATAATGAGAAAAAGAAGTCAAATTTTACAAACTTAACTCAATTTGATTGTTATTTATTAAATTTAGTAGTAAAATAGTGCCATAAAAGGAGATTATAATGAAAATTAAAAAAAGTGCTTTTTGCAGTCTAATACTTACTTTCCTCTGCCGAGCAATAGCAGAACTCGCAAAAAAAGATAGTGAGATTGGCGCAGAGTTTGCCGACTTACCAGAAAACTTCAAGGTAAATATAGGCATTCTTCCTTATGGCACCTACATAGGTGTGATAAAAACAGCCGATGGTCTAAAGGTAAAGAAAAACGGCTTCGCAAACCCAAACCTTTCAGTAAGTTTCAAAAGTGTGCCATCAGCCAAAAAAGTTATGCTTGCGCAACAAAATCTTGCACAAAGCTATGCACGCCACGCTTTGATAGTCGGTGGAGACATTGCCATTGCTATGGGACTAGTGCGTGCAATTAACAAAGTGGAGTGCTATCTATTCCCTCGATTTATGACTAAAAAAATTCTACCCAAAATCAAAAAGCAGACTTCTACATTCATAACATACTGCAAAATTACCTTTTGTTTTGGGTTATATAAATTTAATGATTAGGAGAATAATATGGAAAAATATTTTGAATTTATCAACTCTGTTAAAATCTGCGCAGGCGAAAACGCTCTAGAGAATATACCTTACGAGTTAAATTTCCTTGGCTGTCATACCCCTTTGATACTTAGCGATGCAGGAGTCTCTAAAGCAGGAATATTAGACAATCTTATTAAAATATTAGATTCTGCAGGTATACCTAGCGACAAAACTTTCACTCAAATTCCAGCAGACAGTGATATCTCGGTAATTAGCGAGATTGCTAGTATGTACGTGTCCGCAGGTTGTGATGGTATTATCGCTTGTGGTGGTGGCAGTGTAATAGATACGGCAAAAGGTGTACGCTTAGTACTTTCGCAAAACAATGTAGATGACATTCTTTCGCTTTCAGGCAACGAAACTATCAAAAAAGGCAAGCATATTCCTTTCATCGTGCTACCTACCACATGTGGCACAGGTAGCGAGTGTACTTCAGTCGCTGTAATCAAGAATCATAAGACGGGAGTGAAAATGGAATTCATATCTAGCGAACTGCTACCTGACACTGCTTTTATCGATGTAAGGCTAACTGCTACCCTACCTCCTAGACTGGTCGCAAGTAGTGCAATGGACGCACTGTGCCATTGTATCGAAGCCTACTCTGGTATCCAAAAAAATTATATATCTGACTCTTTTGCTACCACAGCAATTAGGCTGATTGTAACTAACTTGCCTATTGTATTAACAAAACCTACTGACAAAGCCCGTGCCGACCTTGCTCTTGCCTCTACCCTTGCTGGTATCGCATTTAGCAATTCAATGGTAGGTATAGTACACGCAATTGGACATGCTTGTGGTGGTGAAGCTAGCGTACCACATGGGAACGCTATGGCAATTCTTTTGCCAGAATGTATGAAATACAATTTACCAGACTGCAAGACTGAGTATGGAGAATTACTACTGTATCTTGCAGGTCCTGAGGTCTATGCTGACACTCCAGAGGAGCAAAGAGCAGAGGCTACTATACAATGGCTAGAGAATTTTGAGAAAACTCTCAATAAAATTTGCGGAATTCCATTGAAATTGAGTGATTATGGGGTAACAAAAGACATTATTCCAAATATTGCAAAGAAAGCAATTAATGATGGTGCAATCATTGTCAACAAAAGAAATGCAGGAATACCTGAAATCACCGAAATATTAAATAAATGCCTATAAAAAGTGGACAAAATCCACTTTTTTTACTTTTTTAATATTATTTCGACTAAGTTTTTAAAATTTTTGTCTATTTTATTTGAAAAATAACTAATAAAAATATATAATAAGTATAGACTATCCTTATAGCAATTAGTGTAGTTAAAAAAATAAAAAGAGGTAAATTATGATTTCTCTAATTGTTACTACTGACGGTGACACAAATTACAACCTCCGAGAAAAAGATGCTGAATTTGGACACGTTATGGAGCAATTCGCAGAACCTTATGAAATCATCTACACCATATGTTCTGATTATGGATTCAAAGATGAACTCAGCCGTATAGTTTGTGAGCAAAAAAATAGGCATTTGGTTATCTCTGCCCCTTCTACAAATATTAATACTCAAATCTATTCGGCAATGGACGTTTCGGATAATGGCGATGTGCTATTATGTACTATCGATACCAATCCTCAGGTAATGCTTGATATATTAAACAAGCATTTCGATGGCGCCGACTTAGTCTTTGTTCGACACAAAGAAAATTGGTTTAAATCTATCTTCACTAGTCTCGGCAAATGGACTTATCAATTGGGGCTAAAGATTCTTGGCCATGGTCAGGATATGTGTTGTGATGCTAGAGTAATTTATCTCAATGCTCGCTCCATAAACACTATTATAATGAACCCTACTCTAAGTAAAGCACTTAGACTTGTGAGCGCAGACCCAGAAAAAACTTTGCGAGTTATCACTGAAAAAAATGTATATGAAAACCCAACTTATGAGCAAAAACAAATCAACAAATCCATCTTTACCCTAGGAATTATCAGTATGATTTATATTTTGGCACTTATTGCTATGGCTCTAATATTCCCCTTCTACAATGGTGGTATGTATACTGGGTGGCTACTATTAGGACTGATTGTATGGATTTTTGTAGGGATACTTGCATGTGTATTCGCTAGTAAGACAATTTACAAAATTAGGCTCGGTTATCCAGTCGCTGTAGATTTACAAAATGAACCAGTACTCAACATTGAAGATTATATTAGTTATAATTACGAACTTGCAAAAAAATTCTATGAGGAAGAATCTACTACCCCATCTGCCATAACTAGATTAAAGCAAAAAGTTGCCCTGCACCTCGATGAGACGGAAAATGACAAAGTAACAGAAAGCAAAAAAGCAAAATCAAAAAGCACTAAATCAACTACTAAATCAACTACTGATAAAGATTCAAAAAAGACAAAGACAAAAAGCAAAAAAACAAAAGTTGCTGACAAGTCTTTAAGCGTACAGCAATCTGATGAGCAGGTAGAGCCTACCGAGGCAGAATCTAAAAAAGAGACAAAAAAAGCTACAACCCGTGCAAAGAAAAAGTCAACAAAATCCAAACCAGAGGTAAGCAAAGTCTCTAACAAATCAAAATCCAAAATAAAATAATAGCGAGGTCAAAAATGAAAACTATCAAAATAGGTATAAATGGTTTTGGGCGTATAGGCAGACTAGTAGCCCGTATCGCTAGTCAGACTCGAGATGTAGAATTAGTGGGCATCAATGACCCTTTTATGAATGCAGAACAAGCCGACTATATGTTTACATTTGATACTACACACGGCGAATTCGATGGTACAGTAAATCACAAAGAAGATGCTCTTATTATTAATAGAAAAAGAATTCCTTTTTTCAGTGAAAAAGAGCCTCAGAATATTCCTTGGGGCAAACTGGGTGTCGATGTAGTCATCGAATGCAGTGGCAAATTTACCACTTACGAACTAGCATCTACCCATTTGCAAGCAGGCGCAGGTCGAGTAGTTATCACCGCCCCTGCTAAGAGCGATAATGTACCTACAATTGTAATGGGTGTAAATCACGAAACATTCGACCCTAGTATGCGTATTATTTCAAATGCTAGTTGTACTACCAACTGTCTAGCCCCTATTGTAAAAGTGCTAAACGACAATTTTGGTATAGAAGAAGGCTTGATGAGCACCATTCACTCTATCACTGCTACCCAAGTAACAGTAGATGGTTCTTCAAAAAAAGATTGGAGATTAGGTCGTGCTGCAGGATACAATATTATCCCTAGTAGTACAGGCGCAGCAAAACTCATAGGTGTGGTTATCCCAGAGTTAAAGGGCAAATTGACAGGTATGTCTTTTAGAGTGCCTACAATAAATGTCTCTTGTGTAGACCTTACAGCAAGATTAAAGACCCCTACTACTTATGAAAAAATATGTAAAGCAATGAAAAAAGCTAGCGAACACGAACTCGATGGAATTTTAGGTTACGAAGAAAGAGCCGTAGTTTCTAGCGACTTCAATGGAGATTACCACAGCAGTATCTTCGATGCAGGCGCTGGAATAATGTTAAATGAACAATTCGTAAAAGTCGTAGCTTGGTACGACAATGAGTGGGGTTATTCAAATAGAGTTATCGACCTAGTAAGATTAATCAAAAACCAAGGCTAAGGAGAAAAAATTTGCGCTGTCCAAAATGTGGTGCTAGAATACCTAGAGAAAGTCCAATATGTTTTAAATGTGGTACTCGCCTCACCCAAGTACGCGAAGCCTCTTTTAGAGCAGTGCGCGAAGCCAAGAGGACTTATCAACCAGAGAAAATAGTTATGTCTACCGTGTTCCCAAAAGACTTAAGTTACCGAAACACCCTACTAATGTGTATCTTCTTAGGGTAT
>CALWKL010000096.1 GCA_944381255.1 uncultured Clostridia bacterium
TCATTTGATTGTAAATATTTAGAGTGCTATTTGTGTTGTCAAACACAGCATCTACCTTTTCGGTATCACTAAAAGTTGGATTTTCGTTTACTTGATTATAGGTCTTTTGAGTGGTTATGTAAAATTCAATACTTTCTCTATGCTCTCCACCTAAATCGGTACCACTACCATCATCGAAGTATGTCAGAGTAATAGAGTACTTTCCTTCGAATGTTCTCTTTGACAATTCTTGTCTTTGCTCGGTAGTCAAATTACCCAAATCATAGGTATCTCCATCGTGTTGGCTAAAATAACTGTAATCCAAATTGTCAGCGAACAATTCATCTAGTGTTATAGCAAAAATATACTGCGTAAAAGTTTGCTGAGTAACATCGTCAGATTCGTCGATACGATTGTGTTTTAAGGGAATAGAATCATTATATTTAATAGTTACAGTAGGTATACCTTTGCTAGAACTGATGCCAGGGAAACTTATAAAGATTGCCTCACGTCCAGTATGAGTAACCTTGCTCTCATCGATGTATTGATGCTGTTGGGTATTCATAATTACAAAATCGCCCTCAGCTATATTCTCTGCAGAATCAGCCACATGCCGAATATCACTAGGGTTGTCAATACTACCTACAGTAGCATCTTCTACAAAAACCTTTTGAACAGTCATATATCTAGTAGCCGCCTGTGTGCTAGCACTACGAGGAACCATAAACCCAAAAGATAGGGTAAGTCCTAGTATTGCTAATAGACCTATTAGGGCTACCAAAACCTTGTTATAGTTTTTGCTTAGCATAAAAAAATCCTCCCTTTTTTTGCCCGAAAAAACAAAAGAACAATTTATCCTTATTATTTTACCAAAAGGCAGACAAAAACACAAACAAAATAACCTTTATTTTGACAATTTTCTTACTTTTTTAGTTTGTGAAATAAAAAGAAAAAAATGCGTTTTTTACGCATTTTTTTGCCATTAAACAAGTAATTAAAAATCAAAATCGTCCTTTGCTGAGTTTAAAATCTTTCTGTTCCTTTCTTTTATGTCATACAATACACGCTCTTCATTTATGTATCTAGGTGGACGGAATTCTTCGCTCGCTGGTGTCATCTCGTAAATATGAGAGGCTTTGTAGGCGAAGGTAAACTGACTCTTGATAGCCTTTTCCTTGAACATACTTACTATCATCTCTCCATCTTTTAGATATCCCAATTCATCAGGGGTGATGAGGGCACGGCTTGCTTTTTGCTCGCTAGTTGAGGTAGATTTTGTATCTTTACCTTCGGTATTACTTACATTCTTTACAGTTACACTGGTCTGTCCACAGCGAGTACTGAATTCTTCCTTGGTTTTTTGATCCATAGTACCTAGGTATACATGGATATTACAGTTTGCTTTTATTACTTCTGCTGCTGCTTCGCCATATTTTATAGTTACCTGTGGATATGATTGCACTACTAGCATCAAGCATATTCCACGACTACGACCAACTGTTATGATTGACTCAAAACGAGGAATTTTTGGCATATTTGCAAACTCATCTAGTATGAAGTATACATGACGAGGAAGACTTAGATCAGGTACATTGCGGTTTGCGACTTCAACTAGAGTCTTATATAATTGCACTATACACATTTGCGCAATAGGGTACCTAGTCTCTTTTTCATCAGGTACTTTGATAAATAGGGCGGTAGGTTTGTCTGCAAAATGCTCAAAATCCATCTCATCTGCACTCGTAGCAAAACATACACCTGAGTCAGCAAACACATTGACTGCATTCGCTATCATACCGAAGAAGCTTCGAGCAGTGATAGGTGAGTTATTTACAATAGGTGATGCCAAAGAGACAGCGTTACTCAATTTGCTTCGACCCTGTAGATATTTTTGCAGTGTGCCAAATTGTCTGTCTGGGTCTGGGTCTTTGGTATTACATATTTTATATAGGTTAAAGAAGTTGTAGCGTTCCTCCGTCATACCAAGTTCAGGGATAGCAGAGTCTTCTAGCATTGCTAACATTATACCAAGTACAAAATCACGGGCACCCATTTCCCAAGATTTGTCATTACCCTCGGATACAGGGCACAATGTGTGCGCTATATCATTCAAATCTTCATAGGCGCTATCGTTTAGCATTTTCTGAGTGGCTATAATGTAACTCTCCAAATCTTCTCTGTTTGGGAATGCAATGCGGTCTAATTCGTACCATTCGTAGTTATACACAGGAGCGATGACTCTCAGACCTAGGTCTGCTGGGTTTTCGTTCTGGTGTACTTTTACTTCTTCACGCAAGTGTAGAGCACGATGGAAGCTCCTATAAGGCTTACTCATAGGGTTCCACCTAGTACTGCTAAATGGGTCGCGCAAGTTGAATGACACAATATTGTAGCCTTGTTCACGTAGCATAATAGAGTGTTTCATAAATAATTCACCCTTAACGTCCATGATTACCAGGCTAGGCTTAGACTTAGTATGACCTAGTATTTGTATAGTAGGGTCGATAAAACCTGCTGATTTACCAGAACCAGTAGTACCTACGACCATAGTATGCCATACTTCGTGCTTAAAGTTGACATGAATACCGTTGCCTTGCAACTGAGCGCGTATTGGCACGCCATCTTCATGCATATATAATTCACGGAATAGGCAACCATCATATTTTTTGTCAAGTTCACGCTCAGTTAGCCATTCTGAATCAAAGTATTGCTCTTCTGGCTTTTTTGCATTTTTCTTGCCACCCAGCTTGAAGAGAGGCTTGCCATCTGCCATACGCAACAGAATGACTATACCTACACCTACTACTAGTACGGTAAATATTCCCCAAGTGTATGAGTTAATCATTCCTTGACCTGTTACGGTGCCAAATTCCATTAGGGAGCCGAGAATAGAAGCAATGATATAGCAACCAATCAAACCGAGGAAGGTAACTAATATGACAACGCCGAATTTATTCAAGATCTAAAATCCTCCAATAATTATAATGATGAAATTTTTTACATATTTTGTCCTAAAGTTTAAAAAAAATTAAAATTTCTTAAAAATTGTACTTAATTAATTTGCTTTTGTCAAATTTATTTGTTAATATTATTGCATAAATTTGTGTTTTGTGCGTGAATTTTTCATTTCGTGAGTATAGTTTCTCTAAACTAGCAAAACATAATTTTAGTTCTACAAATAATATGGAGGTAATTTATGAGCGCTCTATTTCAACTAGCCAATACATGCATGAGTGTTGTGAATAGTAATGCTTTGTTTAGCGGCGGTACTCAAGGTGGTGGTCAAGGCGGTGGTCAAGGCAGTGATCAGACTGGTGGTACTACTGGTACTGTACCTGACATCAATTCAGGTAATTGGTCATGGGTCGGAGATATAGTTAATGCAATCAACCAGTTGTTGTACCCAATCTTGATTCTTGTAGGTACTGCAGGTGTAATCTATGCTATTTACCTAGGTGTCAACCTTGCTCGTGCTGATAGCGCAGACAAGCAAAAAGAGGCAAAACAGCGTATGATCAATGCTTTGGTCGGCTTGGTAAGTATTATCGCTTTGATTCTGTTACTCAAGCTGTTCTGTCAGATGTTGCCTACTTGGGCTCCTAATTTGTTTATTACTACTGGTGGTAGTAGCAGTACTGGTAGTTAGACAAATAGTAGTTTGTCTGTAATCAAGTAAAATTTGTATTACTAGTTATGAATATGTAATTTAGCTAAATTAACAAGGAATAGTTGATAGTTGATAGTTTGCTTTGATAATTTCTATCAACTGTCGGCTATTTTTTGTTTTATCAGTATATTTTGAAGAATAAAAAATACCTTTTTCTAAGTTTTAGTGCAATCAGTGGCTAAAACTTGTACTTTGGACTGATATTGACAAAGTAATCTTTAAGTGGTAAAATTACCCTTACCATAAAAGTTTGAGGGATATTAGTAAGAGAGGGAAGTATGCAATTTAAGTCAAAAATCGCTTCTATATGCTTAATTTGTATAATGGTCATCAGTTTTGGTGGCTGTTCTTGGTTTAGTGGCGGTAGCAGTATAGGCGGTTCGGGTGGTAGTTCTGGTGGTGGAGCATATGATCCAAATGACAAAATTGATTCTGCTCCACTACCTGGTGATAGCGTAGTAGAAGAATTGCCAGAAGGTGATATAAATCAAACTGTGGCTTTGGCAGAAGCCTCTGGAATACAGGGCGTGCGTGCTACATATTTGCCTGATGTTAATGAACGAAGTGAAGATGCTGTCTTACAGGCTGACCGTGAAAAATATTTAGAAAATGCTGCTTTTCAATACGAAATTGTAGCAGAATATATCTTACATACCTTGCAGGGTAAATACGGTAGTGGCGTAAGTGCTAGTAGCATAAAGTACGAGTTTTACGCTGATACCAGCCTAACAGGCACTTTTTACGAAGGAAAGGAAATTCGTAACGAAGGGGATAGAACTGAGCAAATTATTGAGTTGCCAGCAATAGCGCCTGAGGAAGATACTGATTATCCAAAAACTTTTGGAACTACTGAAAACGCTATCAATGAGCCTGTAGTTAATGTAGAACTAGAATATACAGAAGTACCTCCTGGGCGCGGTAGTGCCTGCCCTCCAGCTAGACCTGTAACTGACGCTAGCCTACATTGGATAGTTACAGGGAATGATATAAGGTCATACAAATCTGTAGTGCAACTTAACCTTATGGAGTTGGCTCTTGGCTTACCTACTAGTCCAATAACTACCAATGAGACAACTGCGACTAATGAGATAAAAAATCTTGCTAAACGCATAGATAAATTGGGCATTATTGAAAAAGGATATTATGCTCAAAGTTTGCGTGAATATATTGCAAATAATCTCATCGGTGCTAACCTTATTTCTCGTGACAAAGCATCATTATCTTACGTAGACCCTAGCTATACCTATTATGAATGGGAACAGGTGGGAACTGATGAAGATGGAAATCCAATTTATGACTGGGTAGCACATACGGGATATTACGAGATGCTAGGTAGTGGAACTCCTCATGCTTTCAATAGTAGTATAATTTATAAATTCGGTTACGAGGAAACT
>CALWKL010000097.1 GCA_944381255.1 uncultured Clostridia bacterium
AGGAACTCCCATTCTCGCTGCATCATCAATAACCAAACCATAAGTATCTGCGATAGTTGGGAATAACATTAGGTCTGCTAGTTTATACAAAGCATTCAATTCATAATCTTGTACAAAGCCTGCAAATACTACCTCATTTTCAAGTTTTAATCGTTTGGTTAAAGTCTTTAACTTTTTTGCGTAATTCCCTGTACCTGCTATTATAAATTGAAAATCTTTTAAACCCTTTTGCTTCGCTGCTGCGAGAGCTCGTAAAGAAAACTGTATGTTTTTAAATTTTGTCAATCGTCCTACTGACAATAAAATTTTACCAGAATTGATACCTAAACGTTGTTTTGTGGCCTCCATTTCCTCTTCAGTCAACCTACACTTACGAGGAGTTGAACCATTTCCTATAATTTCAATATCATTTCTATACACACCATACTTCATCAAGCCTGGAATTTGAGTTCTTGAGACAACAGATACTTTGTCGCTTGCATTTATCCTATTAGCAAGTTGTTTCATAAGGATATAAACAACCAATTTAATAGGCATAGCGTCCATAAAAGCCTGTTCAAAATCAGTATGTATTGTGCTTACTACTGGTACTCCTAGCCTTTTGCCAGCCTTGAGAGCTGCCTTTGCCATACCTGATGCCGTACAAAAATGAATTACATCTGGTCTAAAATCTTCCACATCTCTATAAACCTGTCTAAAAATGCTTGGTAGCGCCACCATATCACTAGCATTCAAGCGAAAACTCGGTACTCTAAACACATCAAATTCGGCTATATCCACATTTTTCTTAGGGTGAAATTGTGGACAGTAAACCTTGACAACATTTCCCTCAATCTCGGTAAGAGCTTTGCACATATTATAGACTGCCTGTTCAGTCCCACCTTTCCCTGGTAAAAAAGAATCTGTAAAAACAGCAATTCTCATAAAAACCACCTTTTGGTATACTCTTAAAAAATTTAAGTAACAAAAACTTATTTTAAGTTTAACAATTTTAAATTAAATAGTCAATAGAAATAGTCATTTTTTGCATAGAACTTGACATTTTTTCAATAATAATACTAAAAAATCTAGAGAAACATAAGTTATTTTGCATTTTTATAACAGTATTCAATAATATTATAACCAGCTTTATTAAAAATTAATCTTTTGTTAAAAATATTTTTATAATTATAATTAATATTTTTTAATCAGCTTATCTAATAATCAAATTGCAAAAAGAAAAAGACTAATTTAGTCTTATCTATTATACTTATAAAATAACAATGAAATATAATTCAAACATTTCTTAAAAAGAAAACTTGCTTAAACCTATCCATATTATAAATCAAAATACTTACTATTTACTCTACTCTATTTATAATAAGCTTGTGCTTGTATCTCAAAACAATCATCTTGCTCAACATTTTCTTGTTTATCTTGCGAAGCCTCAATCTTACCTATACGAGCATCGACCAAATTAGCTATTGTCTCCATAGCGATTCTCCTAGGGTGAGTTTCAGGAAGATCGGACACGCTATAATTTCCATAGCAAATACTTGACTTGTCTTCCAAAGAGTGTAAAGTTTGCACATTTTCTTCGCTCAAGCATACATGCAAGAACGGCTTGGAAATTCCGTGATTGTTGTTAAAAAAAGCATTAAATTTTTCATCAGCACCAATTGAAATAAAATTACCTGAAGAAAACATCCAAATATGGTCCATACTATCAATATTTTCGTATAATATAGGTTTTGAACTACTCTCTCTATACTTTATGACAGACTTTTCGTATATAGTGTGGTCCTTATGGTCTAACAAGGTAAGGGTCTCGGGTAAACCTGGCAACACAAACAAAGTCTCCGCAAGCAGTACCCCGTACCCCTCTACTTGAGGCACACAATAAGAACCAGGCTTTAGCAAAAATCTTATAGGCAACCATGTAGCACCCGTACGATTTGTAAGGACATTTGCCAAATACTTAGTTAATTTTTTTGTATCAAATTCTCCCGCACGAAACAATGTATCAGTAAACTCACCTATTCGCTTGTCTACCTTCGATTGTAGAATTTGCATAGCTTCACGTTGAGCAACAACATCTTGAGACTTTGCATCGCTATTAATTTGCTGAGAATTAGTGGGCGAATTTAAAAATATTTCACTATACTTAATTCTCTGATGCAAATCCCTTTGATATTTTTTAAGCATTTTTATCATTCCAAAATAATGATTTATCCTTTGCAAATGATCGTCTGCCATAATATAAAAAACTCCTAAGTGATGATAATATCATTATACTATAAAGGTATATACTTGTCTACTTCTTTGTCGAATTAATTAAAATATTGTCTATTAAATAAATTGATTTTCCCCTTAATAATTTGTTTTAGCAACAAATTAACTCTATTATTTTATATTTCAAATAATGATTTAATGTTAATTTAGAAAATTTTGTTGACAAAAAGTTTATTCTTTGATATACTACTTGAGTATTTATAACTTTTCTATTACTTGGCGATGTAGCTTAGTTGGTTAGAGCGGTCGGTTCATACCCGACAGGTCAGCGGTTCGAATCCACTCATCGCTACCAATAGAGAGTTATAAGTACTTTTGGCTCCATGGTCAAGCGGTTAAGACACCACCCCTTCACGGTGGTAACGCGGGTTCGATTCCCGCTGGAGTCACCAGAATTACTTTGCTCCTTAATAAAGGAAAAAGTTAAATAATAAGAGCCTTATCCAAGTTCGGATAGGACTCTTTTTTTACCATAATTTAAAATCGGCACCAAATTAACACTTACTTTACTTCAAATACAAATTTACATAAAGAGAAGCAAGTAGTAAAAATATCAATGTAATGGTTTTAAAAAATTCTATATTAGATTAGAGCATCATTTTAGTTTTTCAAGATTGAAATACTAAAAAAATTTTTTTATATATGACAAAATTTCATCATCAATTCTAATCTCTTTCTCTAGAAAGAAGTCAAAAGCAGCATGTGAATTTGCTTCACAGAATATTAATTTATTATCTTTTAGCAAGAAATCAACAGAACCAAACTCTAAGCCTAATATTTTTCTAATTCTCTTTGCTAATAACCTTTGTCTATACGACAAATTAAACAACTCTCCAACTCCACCTTGAGCCAAATTTGATCTAAAATCTCCATGCTTATTGACTCTTTTCATAACGCCACATAATTTTTTGCCTACAAAATAGCACCTAATATCAAACCCATAAGATTGATTGATAAATTCTTGGCACAGAAAAGACTCATCTACTACCTTTTTAATATTTAAAAAATCATTCTCATTTTTAATCAAAAAAACTTTATTGCCATTTTGTCCATAATTATCTTTAACTACAAAAGGCAAACCAAGCTTATCTTGTATTTCTTCAAAAGTATTTTTGCCTAATTGAAAATATTTGGGCTGGACTATATCAAAAGAAGCTAACTTTTGATGCGTTGCAAACTTATCTCTAACAAGTCTAGATACATTTGAACGGTTAATAACTCTAACCCCCTGTTTTTCTAGCCATTGTGAAGCATCTTTACCATCAGTCCTATCTAAAACTACAGGAGGCAACCTCGTTATTTCTTTTGAATCATATAGCCACTTGCCTTTTTCTGCATTATACGTGAATTTATTTATGAATTTAATTTGACAATCAAAGCCCTTCTTGATTGCGACTTTTCGCATAAACTCAGGAATTGCATTGTTCTTTTCATATTTTTCTTGATAAATTATCCATAATTCCATATTAAAACCTTTTTTTTACTTTTATTAAAACTAACTTTCGTTCCAAATTTTACAGCCTAATTTTTCTGCCAACTTTCGTAACTCTGCATCAGCAAATAGCCTCTTTGAAGCCATATAAAAGTTATCTGGATTAATTTTTATGGCATTAAACATAAATTCCTTATCATCAGCAAGTTTTGGACTAATGCCTGAAATATTGTCGTGATACAACTGAATAGCATATAAACAAAAAGTTTTACTTTCCTTTGCTATTGTTGGCATTTTTGATAAATGAAATTGATAATTTGTTATATTATGATAACAACTTTTCATAGTTTGCTCTACAATTTCTTTGTTATTCTTTAATTCTAAAGGCAACAAATCATAGACACCCGGATTTTTGCTTTTTTTTGATTCCACAACATTAATATTGCTTTTCATACTACTCAACAAAACACTGTACGGCACGAGTTTACAAATATCAATATCTTCTTTTAAGTTTATAGAAAGATTATAGTAAACTTCCTCTCGAAATTTATCATCACAATTTTTTAAAAAAGCCAATAATACTTTTTTATTTTGCATATAATACTGAGCAATTATTTCATCAAAAAAAGCCTTTGTATTTTGGTAATCGTATGTATACTTCCAGTGTTCCAAAGCAAATAACACCATATTTTCCTTTGTTTTTATTTCTTTAAAAGCATATCTTAGTACATCGCTACCTTTATATACAATTACTTTTTTTATTAGATTCTCATTGTAAGCATATTCAAGCGGTAAAAATTGCATTATTTTGGCGTTAAAGAAAGGATTTTCTAGCAATGTTTTTATAATTTTTTTATCTTTTAATTCTAGAGGAAAATATTTTATCGCCCACTTGTTTTGATTAATTGCTAGTTGCATTACCTTTTTGCTTCTTTTAAATTTATCTGGCACAACAGACAGTATGTTCCAAGAGTGCTTTAAAGCTTCCATTACTATTTTTTTATTAAAATAATATGCATAATATATGTTTGTCCAATTACTTTTGACAGCAGTTTCTACAATTTTTCGATTTTTTCTATAACTTTCATCTAGAAATTTTAAATTTGGTTCATTACCACTCGCTACCAACATCGCTGTCCCAAAATCAAGCCTGGCACCTAAGACATATTTAATACAATTAACATTATTTGCTAATAAATATTTAACAAATTTAGCATCTTTTTTTAATTTTTTTGATACATAAATTAATGCTTTTTCAGATTTTGCCACTGCATTCAAAATTACTGCCCTGTCATTCTTTAAACTTCGGTCAGCGAATATAAACGGCTCCCATTTTTCCTGTAGGGCTAGCATCAAGATTTCTTTATCTTTTCGCAACTCTAATGGCAAAAATTTATAATACTTCGAGCCATATTTTCTTAACAAGTCGAGTGCTTCTTGCTTTTGTAAATCCACGATAACCTCGCTTTTTATAATTATCCTTATTATATGATAATATCATTTATGCAGAATAAAGTCAAGTTTAGCACTTGTAACATATAACTTTAATTTATTAATTACAAATACTATTCCATAAAAAATAAAAATTTGGGTAAATTCGATATGGAGATAATAAAACAAAAAATAAAACTGATATTATTTTAAGCTAGAGGTTAGCACTACAAAATTATACCAGTAAAACCGAATTGGGTTAAAAATTATATTTTATTGATTCTACTTAACGACTGTTTAGGTTAAAAACTTATACTGTTTTTTTATACAAACAACTAA
>CALWKL010000098.1 GCA_944381255.1 uncultured Clostridia bacterium
GCTAATGCAAACTTGACAGGTACTGAGAGTGCGCAAGCAATTTGTCTTAGTGGAGACTTTGATGCCAACACAAGATTGCAGTATGAGAATGCTTCTAACTCGTACAATATTATATTGAATGGAGTTAACTACGACCCAAACGGTACAACTAGTGGGGGCGGGGAGGAAGTAGTAACCCCAGAGACATAGATTAGAATTTGCTTTGGTTTAATATAAAAGTTTGCGTAAAATCAATTTTTATAACAATTCTTTCTAAGTTTTATGCGAATGTTTTGTATAGGAAGAAGAAAAGACTATCTAGTGATTTCTAGATAGTCTTTTTTTCTTTTTTTGTGATAAGAAAACCACGGGGTTACCCGTGGATTTTTATTTTAATAGTATGGTATGGTAGTACCAAGAGTGCTAATTATTACAGCATAATAGATAATGAAGATGAAAATCCATGCAATAAAGAGACCCAATCCTATATAACAATTGCGTCTGTTGGCTGGCTCTTTGTATATACATATGCCGACAATACTTAAGATAAGTCCAACAATACCACCTAGCGCGCCAAATACTATTGCAAGAATGCCTATGGCTGTGCTTTCTTTTTCAGACTTCTGTGTTTGTTGCATTTGAAAAGAAGGATCTACGATACAGCCACATTTTGTGCAAACTACAGCTTCATCTACTAATTCAGCACCACATTTTGTACAATATTTCATAAATTATTTCCCCTTGATTAATATGATTTATTTTAGCATTTTTTGTAATAATTGTCAATGTAGGTTATTCAAATTTAAACTTAATTTTAAAGTATTTTAAATAATGTACGGAATAAATAAATTTTGGGCGCAATTTAATTAGCTAAAAATTAAATGATTAAATATTTGTAAAAATAAAAACAGTCTCAAAAAATGAGTACTGTCTTTATATACTTATGCTAAACCAGTCTGATTAACTGCGTAGTATACTATATAGATTACTACCCAAACTACGAATAATGCTAAACCAATATAGCAGTTTCGTCTGTTAGCTGGTTGTTTGTATGTGCAGATACCTACGATACTAAGGATAAGACCTAGGATACCTCCAAGTGCACCAAAAATTATTGCTAAAATACCTAGAGCCTTGCCTTCCTTGGCTGGTGTTGCTGTAGTTTGTTGCTGTGGTTGTTGAGCAGTGTTTTCAACGGCACAGCCACACTTGGTGCAAACTACTGCATCATCAGCTAATTCGGCACCACACTTTGAACAATACTTCATACTTTATTCCCCTTATTTTAGTATATTAATAATTTACCATATTTAATACATATTGTCAAATTTTTCTGTCGAATATTTATAAAATTTTTCTTTGTAAAAGAAAAAGTTTGGCATAGTTTAATTTATAAAAATTTAGAGTGATAAATTGTACTAATTCTAACTATCAAACTCATCTATTAAAAATCTATTAGGTTTAAGTAATATTAATCATATTTATTAGTTTTAGAAATGTAATTTGCTTCTATAAAAATATAAATTAATCGGGGGGGTAAACTTGTAATAAAAAAGTTTCATATAGTAGTGTATTTAAAGTAAAATAATTAAATTGTTATCTAGTAGTTAATAGATGCTTTAAAATATTGAAGTTAAAATATTTTTATTAAGCAAATTTTATTGTATGCTACTTTTTTTATAAATAATACGGCTAATTTTTTGATAATTTTTTTGTCAAGATATCCAATGCTTCTGGAACTTGCCCCCAATTATCTACTGTAACAACATTATTTGCATTACAAAAATTAAGTAGGCCATTTCTAAAATATATACAAGGGATATCATTTTCACTAAGGGAGCAAACGTTAGGGTAGTAATCTTCTAGCATTACATCAATTTTCTCTTTTTTACAAACTTCTATTTTGTCAACTTGTTGAAAATAAAACTTGTCAAAGTGTAAGTTTTCATTAGCACATCTTTTATATGTAATATCAATTTCCTCTGGGAAATGGTCGCCTCTTTTACTTATAACTATTAATTTATGACCTTGCTCTGATAATTTCTTCAAAACTTGTTTTGCAAGTGGAAGTATAGGGGCAGTGGTTTGAATAGTAAAAAGATATTTCTCTAGAAATTTATCAAATACTTCTTGGGGCCAATAATATCTTTTGAAAACCCTGGCTTCCTCTCTATCTGCAAGTTTATAATGCATGTGTTCATAATTGTATAAATCTGCATAAGCGCGATAGTAAATCTCTGTGTCAAAGACAACTCCGTCTAAGTCAACACCTATATTCATAATGCATCTCCTTAAGTTAAATTGAATATAAAATTAGTTTATCATAAAATACTGGTTTTGTCTTGTAATTTTTACAAAATTGTGTAAAAATGCTTTATTTAAGGGTATTATGCAAGTATTATGCATATACTATGCAAGTATTATGCAATACAAATTAAATACATTTTGGTATAATTTCCCTTCAAAAATTTTGTGTTGTATAGTAGATTAAAAAATTTTTGATAAACTAGCGCCTAATAATTATCTTAGTCTATTATAATAAGATGATTAGTTGAATGAATATTCAGGATATAAATCTATGAAAGTATGTAGTGATATTTGAGAGTGTAATAAATAAAGTTTGTTTTATAGTAATAAAGTTTATTTATAAATAATATGTATGCTGTATTCATAAAACTAATAGATTAGTGAAGGGGAGACTAGATAAAAATGCTGTGCTTTTTATAATTTAATTGTATTACAATAGTAAGTGTACAAGCCTTCAAATAAATTTTTTAAAAATGCAAATTTTGCAGTTATATTGCAAAAATTCATCACTTACTGACTAAAAATTAAGGCATAGTATGTAATTTTTGTTTTTTAATAAATTATTACAAAAATCAATTTGTGGTGTATTATTAGTTAATATTTATTAAAAATGCAATTAGATTTTTAATATAGTCGGTAATTTTTTAATTTCTATTTTGCAATATTATCTACTGTAATAAATAAAGACCAGATGTGCTCTGGCCTTTATTATATTGGTGCGTCCAAGAGGAGTCGAACCTCTACTACAAGCTCCGGAAACTTGTGTGCTATCCATTGCACTATGGACGCATGCATTTTATTATATATCTAATGTGTAAATTTTGCAAGTGTTTTGTTATTTTATCTGTGTAGTATAACTAGTAGATTTGTAAAATTATTACAAAATTAACTTCAATATAGATAATGTTTCAATCAAATTTTTTGCTGATTTATTGGTTTTGTAAACAAAATATAGAAAACTGTTTAAAATAATTGTTTCTTTAAATTTTATTGATAAAAACACATTCTTTAGTTATAATTTAAGTCGGGAGGAAGAAATGAGTGCTTTTGCAAAAATTGTTCAAATAGTTTGTGCGTTGTTATTTATAGTGGCTGGCATATCAGCTTTTTGTATGCCAAGTGCGACACTTTCGGGTATAGCTATATTTTTGGGAATTATGCTTATTATTACAGGTATTGGATATGTAATTTCATATTTTTACGAAAAGAAATCTATGCTTGGTGCTAATTGGGTGCTGGTAGCTGGTATCAGTACAATTTTGATAGGTATATTTGTATTATGCAATGAGACATTGGTGGCTTCTGCATTGCCAATAATGTTGGCAATTTGGATTTTGATTATAGGTATAATTAGGGTAATGAGTTCTCTTGACCTTCGCCGTTTGCACTTTGAAAAATGGTGGGTTAGTACTATCGTGGGCGCTGGCTTAATAATTTTGTCTGTATTGTCATTTTTCCAGCCAATCATAAGTACGGTACTTATTACTACTTTTGTTGGTTTGTATTTAGTGATTAATGGAATTTATTCACTTGTTGAATTGTACTATATTACTAAACTTGAAAAAGTGGCTGAAGATTATCTAAAGAAAATGGATTCAATCGTTGTAGAGCCGATAGAAGTTCGCACAGAAGATGATAAATAACTCAACTATTATAAAATAATAAAAACACACTTTATTTTACTTTATAAGTGTGTTTTTTATTTATTAAACATATTTAAATTTTTGTAATTACAAAAGTCCAGTACTTCCAAAACCTCCAGTACTTCTGTCAGTCTCATCTAGATTGCTAACTTCTGAGACTTGACAAGTATAGAAAGGGCATATTACTAGTTGTGCTATTTTTTGACCTTGAAGTACTGAATATTCTTTATCACTTACATTATGAAGTATTACACAAATTTCTCCACGGTAGTTGGTATCAATAGTACCAGGGGAATTGAGAACCTGTAATCCAAAGTTTAGGGCTAGACCACTCTTTGAGCGAACTTGACCTTCTGTCTTGGGAGGTAGTGCTAATGCAATCCCTGTGTGTACCAAGCGCCACTCTCTAGCAGGAATGATTATATTTTCATCGCTAAAAAGATCCATACCAGAGTCAGTAGGGTGGGCGTAAGATGGTATTTTTGCTGTTTGTGTAAGTTTTTTGAATTTAACTGTCATATGTTCTCCTTAAAAACAGATAATTAGACCTTTGTCTTCTGCGTAAAAACTGGTTAGTCCACGCATACGCTTAATGATTACTTCGCGGAAATTGCATTTTGCGCAAACTAATTCCTTAATTTTTTCTGCATCTTCAAGGTTATTGCAATGGGTGATGATTAGTTTTTTATCAGAAAAGTCAGTTGCTCGTTGGCTACATAATTCGGCTAGTTTTCGATAGGCATTTAAAGAACCTATACATTTGTTGCTTACCTCTATGGTACCTTCTTTTGATGCGGTACATATTGGTTTAATTACTAATGTTTTTGCTACTAGCCCTGCGAATCTACTCATACGACCGTTTGCTATCAAATTGTCAAAACGGTGTAGTATAAAAAACAGATTGCATGTACCAATAAATTCGTTTGTTTCTTTAATAATTGTATCAAAATCTTTTTCTGCTTCAATTTCTTTTACCAAGAAATCGACAATCAATTCCATGCTACCTGAAGTAGATTTTGAATCAAAGACGAAAATTTTATCTTTATTAGTAGCATTTTCTCTAGCAACTACTGCACTATTGTATGTGCCAGAAAGTTGGCTTGTCATAGCTACCACAAAGGTATATTCAGCTTTTGAAAAGTGCTGAGACCATGCCTCAATGCTAGGACAAGCGGTATGAAGCTTTTGCTTGGTAGAATTCATCTTCGCTACTAGCTCGCTCGTGTCTAGGTTGTCATCATCTAGGTATTCTTCTTCGCCTATAAAAAGGTGTAGAGGGACTATACTAAAAGCGATATTCTTGTCTGCCAAGTAATCGGAAGACATATCGCTACTGCTATCTACTAAAATTTGATATTTCATAATTTCTCCTTAAAAATGTTTTGTTTTTGAAAATAGATTAAATAAATTGTTTGTGGTTATTGCTAATAATATTTTTAATTAAGTTAATATAGTAATTATTGTTTAAACTAATTATTGTCAAGATTAAGTCGTTTTTTATAAAAAACTTGCTCAAAGTAATTTGCTTATAGTATAATATACTCCAAAGGAGTAAAAAGATGATTTACAAAAAAGAAAATGAAACGAGCTTTGCTCTAGGTGCCTTTGCGGTAAGAGAACTTCTAGAGCATAAAATTGAAACTGTGCGTAAAATTTATATAAGTAGAGATTTAAAACCTAGCATAGATATTGATTTTATTCTAAACCTTGCAAAGAGCAATGGTATTAGGATAGAAGATGGCACAAAAGTTATTGACCGCATCGGAGGGAAAGAAAATATATACATAATGGCGGAATTTTTTAAATATGAGTCCGTATGGGGAGAGGGAAATCAAATCGTACTATATAACCCTGCAGATATGGGGAATGTAGGCACGATTTTGCGTACTGCTCTTGGTTTTGGGTATCACAATATTGCCTTTATAAAACCTTGCGTTGATGTCTTTAACCCAAAAGTTATACGCGCCTCACAAGGTGCCATTTTTAGCTTGAATATACGATTATATGAGAACTTTGACGAGTATTTGGAGGAAAATAAATCTATAAAAAAATATTTATTTATGCTAGATGGTGAAAATATTTTGCAAAGCACTCCAATTAGCAATGAACCTAAAGCTTTGGTTTTTGGAAACGAAGCGAGTGGCTTGCTTCCAGAAGTTCGTCAGTATGGGATACCAGTTTTTATACGCCATTCCAAAGATATTGATTCGTTAAATTTATCGATTAGCATAGGAATAGCTATGTATCATTTTAGTCAAAAGTCTAGGTAACTAGTCTTTTTTTTATTTGTAAAATTCAAATTAAAACCTTTGTTAGTTGTTCTCATGCTCGTTATCAACTGATACTTTATCATCATTTTCTTTTGTGATAACTGTTGATTTATTTCGCTGGGATATCGAGGAAGTATTATTCTTTGTTTTTTCTAACTCATCTAAATTTTGTGCAGAATTGTCTTGAGAATCACTTGAATTGTAAGAATCATTTTCATCAAAATCTGCTTCATTGCGTACGCCATAGTTCCATTTGCGGAAAAAGTGTAGCCAAACTTGCGCCACTACAAAAGCAATTATCGCTACACCAGCACCAACCGCATACCAACGCAAATATATAAAAAATATAATAGCCAATATCAATAAAAGAACTACACTACCGACGCTTAGAGTAACTATCCTACGAAAAGTGCGCTTTTTGCTAGATGTGATTTCGTTTGCAAGTGTTACTAGCATTGTCGCTTCGTGTTCTGCGCGCTTTTTTGCTTCTGCAATCTGTTGTTGTGTATCATTATCAGTGGGTAGTTTGGGGTTGTTATCATTTTCTGTTATAGTAGCGTCGAAAAAAGGAGGCTCTGCTTTATCTAAATTTGAATTTGTATTCTTATCTAGAGCCTGGTAAACTTGCTCGTTGTTGTTGTTGGTATTTGTATCAATTTTAGTCTTATTTTCAATAGAAGTGGATAGTTGTTCTTTTTGCATAAGAACCTCTTACAATTTTTTACTATTATATTAGATGTGTTAAATTTAGTCAAATGAATTTAGGTAAATACTTGATTTTGACAAAATATTAGTTTATATAAATATTTTATACTTTTTAATAAGGTTATGTGGGGAATTTTGAAGCTTAGGTTAATAATAGGAAATTAAAAGTTTAAATAAAAAACTGCCATCAATTCAATTATGATAGCAGTTAAAAAATGGAGCAAGTGAAGGGAATCGAACCCTCACAACAAGCTTGGGAAGCTTGTGTTCTGCCACTAAACTACACTTGCAAATATTTATTCTATACTCGATTTGCGTGGCAAATCATTTGTATAACATATATTATACAAAATTTCAGTACTGTTTGTCAAGCGAACTAGCGTATGTTTTGGGTTGAATGTTAGTATTGGTATTATGATTTAATTGTTAAATACAAACAATATTTAGTGGAGTAAATAAAAATAAAAAATTTGTAAAAATTAGGCGAAATTATTTGAATTGTTTCCTTGTTTTGTAGTAAAATAATATTATATTAAAATTAGGGAGAAGAAAGTGGTATACGATAAATACAAAAGTTTCAAGTTGTTTTTGATATTTTGTATAATCATATTGTTGAGTAGTGTGGTGGTAGGAGGGCTTTCTTTTGTGTCTTATGAGGGGAAAGAAAAGCCTGCAGATGCTGTTACTTGGTCTATAGTATCTGGCCCGCTATTTTATAATATTACCACTCCATATACTGGTAGGTATTCGGCGGCAAAGGCATGGACTTTGGAAAGTGGAGTGGCTGTGTCTTCGGGCAACAAAGGAATACATAATTCATATAGTTCTTTTTTGTTAACTGTGAATAACGCCGCTGTTAATGATACTTTGACTTTTTCATATATGGCATCTACTGAATCCTCTGGTACTGATTACCTGATGTTTTATGCAAATGGTACTGCAATTAACGGCTTATCAAATATAGGCGGTAATTATACCTCATATACTACATACACTTATAAATTTACAAAAGCTGGAACGAATACTTTTGAATTTGTGTACAGAAAGGATGGTTCTGTAAACAGTAATAATGACTGCATAAAAATAAATAGTATTGTACTCAATACCAATAGGAAGGTTTCTTTTAACTCAAACGGAGGAACTGCTTGTAACGCTAAACACGGATCCCAACAAAGCGACGGAACATTTCTATATGGTACATTACCTACACCAACAAGAGATGGATATACATTTTTGGGGTGGTATAAGAGTAGTAGTTTTTCAGGAACTTATGTGAAACCTACGGATACTTTTACGGGGAATCATACCTTGTATGCAAAATGGCAGGCTAGTCGAGTAACCTTTCAAAGTAACGGTGGATTGAGTTGTGCTTCGCAAATAGGTGTATCCAACAGTACGTATAGCGCTGTAACATATGGTTCTTTGCCAACTCCAACAAAGAGTGGTTACACTTTTTATGGCTGGTATAAAAATTCAAATTTGTCAGGGGAAAAGGTAAAGACTTCAGACTTAATTACTGGCAATCATACCCTATACGCAAAGTGGGGTACGGAAATTAATTTTAATTTCCAAGGGGGTACAGGTGGTACTACCACTATAAATACTCCTGTAAATGAAATTATGGATGCTGTTACCTTGCCTACACTGTTAGGGTACACTTTTGCAGGGTATTATACCGAACCTTTGGGTAAGGGAGTACAATATTATGGCGATAGAGGACAGAGTACTCATATAAATGACTTGGTACAAGGTACTACACTTTATGCAAGTTGGCAATCTACAATTAATCTAGATTTACAGGGTGGTACTGGAGATACTAGCCTAATAGCAATATATAATGACGATATGCCCGAATTATTAAAACCGGTGCGCTCTGGATATACTTTTGGTGGATATTTTACAGGTAAAAATGGAACAGGTACTAGATATTATACCAATAGTATGTCTAGTGCTCATCTAAATGATTTGCCTAATGGGACTACATTATATGCTTATTGGATGATAAATTCTTATGTGCTATACTATAACCCTAATGGTGGTAGCGTAAGCAGTACAGAAACTTCAGTAACCTTTGGTGCAACTATTACACCGCCTACACCAACACGCTCTGGATA
>CALWKL010000099.1 GCA_944381255.1 uncultured Clostridia bacterium
TGTAAAGGTACTATCTAGAGGTTGCTCTAATAAAATATCAGCTTGCACTCCATTTTGTGCCAAAATTTCACGCATTGCTAGGCATGAGCCCAAGGCATCATAATCTGGATTTTGATGGCCAGATATAGCCACACGTTTTGCTTTAGAACATATCGAAATTACATTTTTTGCAAAGGCATTACTCTTCATCTATCTTCTCCTCTTTAGGAATATTCAAAGAATCTAAAAGTTTGCCCATTTTTTCATCAATCTCAAAACTATTATCCAACTTAAAATGTAGCAAAGGTACTATACGCATTTCTACACGGCTAGACAATAATTTCCTGATATAGCGCGCACTGTGTTGCAAGGTATTAAAACTCCTCTCCGCTTTAACCTTATCCTGCTCATATATACTTACAGAAATAAAGCAATGACTCAAGTCGTTGGTAGTTTTGACCTCGGTAACACTGATTATTCCAGATAGTCTAGGGTCGCGGATTTCATTTGCTAAAATATCAGAAATAGCTTTTTTAATTTCGCTATTTATACGGTTTAAACGATTTTCCTGCATAAATATTCGCTCCTTAGTCTCTCTTGACTTCTACCATAACATATGCTTCGACTACATCTTGAAGCATAATGTCGTTATGACCTTCGAGTTTCATACCACAGTCCATACCAGCCATAACTTCCTTTACATCTTCTTTGTTACGTTGCAAAGTAGTAATAGTAGTATCTACCAATTGTTTACCTTCACGGAATAGTCGAATACGGGCATTTTTTGTAATTTTACCATCTTTTACGATACAACCAGCGACAGTACCAATTCGACTAATCTTGAATGTACGAATAACTTCACCATGACCGATAACTTTTTCCTCAAATACTGGGGCTCTCATACCCTTTATTGTAGTTGAGACAAAGTCTGATATTTGATAAATTACTTTGCTCATAAAAATCTTGACATTGCTATGTTCTGCCAAAACGCTAGCCTTAGCATCAGCCTTAGTATTAAAGCCAATAATGACAGCATTTGAATTCTTAGCCAGCACAACATCATTTTCATTTATGGCACCCACACCACCATGGATACATTCTACACGCACTTCTTCATTGTTTATAGAATTAAGAATTGGCACAATCGCCTCAAAAGAACCTTGTACATCTGTCTTGACAATAAGGTTAAGCACTTTTTTCTCACTGTCTGCAGACTTAGCCAAAAATTCCTCCATTGAGAAAACATTTTTAGCATTTATCTTATCTTGTTGAATCTTTCTCTTGCGCTCAGCCAGTACATCTTTACTTAATTTTGCATCTACGGCATATAGCTGATCACCAGCATTTGGTACACCATCAAGTCCTAATACAGATACAGGAGTACTTGGCTCGGCACGCTTAATATTCTTACCATAGTCATCTATAAGGGCACGCACTTTACCAATATGAACACCAGAAATTATAGTGTCTCCAACTTTTAGAGTACCGTTTAGAATAATAGCAGTAGCGATAGGTCCCTTGCCTTTATCTAGTTTTGCTTCTATTACCATACCTAAGGCATGCTTATTAGGATTAGCTTTTAGATCACTCATATCAGCAACCAAAAGCACCATCTCTAGTAACTTATCAATACCTTGACCAGTAAGGGCTGATATCGGTACAAAAATTGTATCTCCACCCCACTCTTCAGGCACAACATCGACTTCGGATAATTGTTGCTTTACTCGTTCTAGGTTAAACTCTGCCTTGTCCATCTTATTGACAGCCACTATCATAGGAATCTTAGCTTGTTTAATATGCTGTACAGCTTCTAGAGTCTGAGGCTTCACTCCATCATCACCGGCTACCACAAGGATAGCAATATCGGTAACACTTGCGCCACGTGCACGCATAGCGCTAAAAGCCTCATGACCTGGAGTATCAATGAAGGTAATTAATCTACCCATAGTCTTAATCTGGTATGCTGCTATGTGCTGAGTAATACCGCCTGCTTCTTGACTCTGGATATGGGTTTTACGGATAAAATCTAGCAAACTTGTCTTACCATGGTCTACGTGTCCAAGTACGGTAACTATTGGAGGACGAGCCACAGCATTTGCCTCATCTATTTCGTCAGTAGCGCTAGCAAATTCTTCTGCAAGTTGCTCTTCATAACTTTTTTCTAATTTTTGCTCTAGCACAACACCCAGTTCGCTACATACAAGTTCTGCTGTTGTAAAATCAATAGATGAGTTTACATTTGACATCATACCTAATACCATAAGTTGCTTCAATATATCAGCCACAGTTCTACCAGTCTTTTCTGACAATTGCTTTACAGTAATAGTTTCTGTTGTAATAACAGCGTGGTCAATTGGAGCAGCGACCACTACAGGTTCACTCTTTTTCTTCTTTGATTTGTGATTAATCCTAATACGCTCTTCGATATCTGACTCTTCTTTCATACCTCTACGCATAAGGCTACGCTTTTGGCTACGACCAAAATCATCAAAAGAGTTCTTGTGCTGTTTGTTATCCTTGCGTCTATCAAATGAGCGCTTGCTATTATTCTGCAAATCATTTAAGTTGACAAGAGGCTCATTACTTTCCTCTCTACGGCGCTTATTAGGAGCACTGCCAGCTTGCTTTTGCGATGAATCACGATTGTTCGCAAAATCTTTCTTAGGTGCAAAACCCTGCTTTGATTTTTGAGCATCTGGACGAGGTCGCGAAGCTGTGTTTAAATTCTTATTGAATTGCCTTGTTTGATTAGTATTAGCCTTATCAGTATTCCTTTTGTCGCCCTCGATTTCGCGGTCCTTAGCCACATTTTGTACAGATTTTCGTGCAGTAGCCACATTGTTAGCATCATCGAATTCGCGTATCTTACCTCTAATTTTGTTGTTAATTTGCTCCAATTCAACACGCAACATATCCAATTCTTTACTCATTTTGACAAGAGCGACATTATTAATTTCTGAAATATGTCTCATATTGTCAAAGCTAACTTGTTTTTTTGTATTTTGAGTTTGATTAGTCAAATTATTACTCCTTATTAAACAAACTATAAACCTTTTCTGCTAGTTCTCGATTGGTTATTCCTATGACTTTACAATTTTGAGTACCTAAATACTTATCCAAACTGTCTGAGAACTTAATTAATTTTATGTTTTTATTTGCTATAAAATTGTATATTTTTTTATTTAAGTTTTGTGAGGCTTCATTTATACTCACTATTACTAAGTATGGTGCATTTCGAGCAGACAAAATATTATCTTGTCCAAACAGCACGGCTCCAGCCTTACGAGCAAGCCCTACATACTTTACCCAATCATCATTTTGAAACACTAGCATTTGCCTCCAAATCTGTATAAAGGCTATCTTCTACCTTGTGTCGAAGTACTTTGTCAAGAATGTGCTTACGGTGTGCTTGACGAATGACATCGATATCATTTGATATCCAGTATCCTCTGCCGTCCATCTTTTTTGTCTTATCTATAATTATTCCTTGCGAAGTTACCACTATGCGTATCAAATCTGATTTGGGCAACATTTTTCGCGTAACCACACACATTCTCAATGGTTCTTGATTCTTGGGCATAAAGCACCTCACTAAATTTCTTCTATATCTTCAAAAAGATCTTCTTCAAAATTACCATCAATGTCTGACTTTACTTGTACAAGTTCTTTATCATTTTCTGCTTGCTTTACTTGAGATTCGCTAACTACATCAATACGCCAACCAGTCAATCTTGCAGCGAGGCGAACATTCACACCATCTTTACCAATTGCCAAGCTTAACTGTCCATCTGGTATAGTAACCGTGCAAGACTTGTTCTCTTGGTTAATCTCGACACTCAAGACATCTGCAGGGCTCATAGCATTAGCAATAAACTCAAAAATATCGGTAGAGTATGGGATAACATCAATACGCTCCCCATGCAATTCATCAATGATAGCATTGATACGTGCGCCACGATTACCTACGCATGCGCCGACTACATCTACATTACGGTCTACTGCTTCAAAAGCAATCTTAGTCTTTACGCCAGGCTCACGCGCTAGCGCCTTGACTACAATAGTACCACTATTTAACTCAGGAACTTCAAGTTCAAACAATCTAATTACAAAACTAGGCAAAGTCCTGCTTACCTGTACAAAATGTCTACCATCTTTTTCAAAAGCACGTTTTACTACTACCTTGATGCGGTCACCAATGCTAATTTTCTCCCCTGGTATTACATCTTTTGGCCCCAAAAGACCCAAATTTTCAAATCCACTTAACTCAAGAATAAAGTCATCACCATCTTGGCTACGAACAATACCAGTAGTTAGAGACTCCTGTTTATTAGAAAGTCCTTCAGAAAAATTTTGTCTTTCAGCCTCACGCAACCTTTGCATTACGACTTGTCTAGCGGTCTGTGCTGCAATCCTACCAAAATTTTTAGGGGTTACTTCCTCTCCAACTTGGTCTCCTACCTTGTAGGTAGATTTGATGGCCTTGGCATCTGCTAGACTTATCTCCTTATCGTGATCGGTAACTTCATCTACCACAGTTTTGTAAGCATATACTTTGATAGTCCCTTTCTCTGGATTCAACTTTACTGTAGCACTCCTTGCCTCACCAAAATTCTTTTTATAAGCACTAGTAAGGGCGCTCTCCAGAGCGGATATAAAGTATGCTCTATCAATCTTCTTCTCTTGCTCTAGCTGGTCTAGTGCCAAAAAGAAATCTTTACTACTAATCATTTTATAGCAACTCCTTGTATTAAAAACAGTTAATTAAAAGTTATGAGTGGGACGACCCCACTCATAGTTAAACTCATTATAACATACCAAAAAGAAAATATCAATATATTTGCACCAATTTTTTTATTTTTTTAAATAAGTTTTACAAAAACTTTTGCAGTAGCATACGCGTCTGCCAAAGCACGGTGAGCATTATTTAGAGTAATATTGAGGGCTTTGACGACAGTACCAAGTTTATAATTACTGAGGCTAGGCACTTTGTCGCGAACTAGACGCAGAGTATCTATCTGTTCATTGTCAAAAAGTAGCCTATTTTTCTTGCCATTAAAGTCTAAAAATTGGTAGTCAAAATCAATATTGTATGCGCTCAAGACCGAGCCAAAAGTAAACTTATAGAAATCTGGTAACACTTGGTCAATTGTCGGAGCATCTGCCACCATACTATCATCAATATGCGTTAAATTTGTGATTTCTGCTGGTATCTCTATCATAGGAT
>CALWKL010000100.1 GCA_944381255.1 uncultured Clostridia bacterium
CTTTAAAATGCTTTGTTTTTCTAATTATAATTAAAATTTTAATTAAATGAGTGCTACCAAATCAGAGGCTTGAATTACATATTCACTTGAATATACTGTATTTTGAGTATCACCACTTGTGCGAGAGAGTTTGAATTTGATAGTATCACCTTCACGCACGGTCAACAACAAATCACCCAACTCAAAACTACGAGATATTTTGTATTCTACTAAACTATCAGAATCTGCACCGATATATATAGATAGTATCTGGTCGCCTTCCAATATATTCATTTTAGATACGATTGATTCAGCCTCAATACTTAATACACTGACTTTTTCTACAATGTTACCATATCCAGAATCTTCATCATATACATACTTACTTTCATCTATTTGAACTGTTAATCCTAAGTATACTTTGTATGCATTTTGTGTTTGCTCATCACCATCTTGATAATAGTACATAATGTTTTCTACAGTATTTTTTACTATATCCAATGGCACTGCATAGTTTATATTTTGGTCAGCAGTATCTCCTGAGTTAGTGATACCAATTAATTCTCCAGAAGCATTAAACAAGCCACCACCAGAACTACCTTCATAGATAGCGGTATCAATTCGCATACTGCGATATAATCTTGTTCCGTTTATGTCTAGATAAACAGATTCACTATCTACGCTTACCACGCCTTCACTTACACTTATACCTTGACCCTCAGGGTTACCCACTGCAATCGCAGTCTCACCCACATGATAATCACTTGCAAATTCTACTGCCATTATTTGAGGGTTTATAGCCAACATATCCGCAGTTCTAGCACGAATTACCGCAATATCCTTTTCTGCACTGCCACCTACAAACTCCATCTCTATGCCAAATTTTCCATAGTCATATACTGGATAACCATCTTCATAAATAGTTTCGCCAGTCTCGGCATCAGTTTTTAATACACCTACACTTTCTGAACCATATAGGTAACCAACAATTCTAGAGGCAATATAACCTCCATTGTCTTCATTTGCTTTTTCATTGTATACTACATGGTAGTTAGTGATAATATAAGTATATTCATCTTCTATTTTATAGATAACTCCTGAGCCACCACTACGAGACCAAGTATCTGTACTACTTACTACCTGCCCCCATATATTTACTTCATTTTGAGTAGTTTTTGTATCAGCGAATAGTTTGACTGCGGATAATAAGCATCTTGCGACTACTACAGCATTGCCATCATTAGGAGCAGTTACGCAAGCACGCAAAAAGTCCTCGTAAGTTGCATCTGGGTACAACTTTTTGTACTCATTGTAAGCATCTGTTACAGAAAAGCTTGTGCCATCTTTACCATTTTCGCCATCTTCACCCTTGGCTCCATCATTACCATCTCGTCCATTTGTAATTACCAGAGTGCCAGTAGTACCATCTGTATAAGTGATGGTATAAATATCTTTTAGACCCTGAGACTCAGTATATTCTATGCTTTTGACGGCTACTGGAGTATTGCTACAACCTGCAAAAAGCAAACAGCATGGCATTACAGCTACCATTAGCGCCAAGCAAAAAAATTTAGCGAATTTTTTCATTTTTATCCCCCTGAATACTCAACGTTTATTATACCACAATCGCAAAAAAATTTACAACAGAATTGAATTAATTTGGATAATTTTACAAAAACTCAATTATTATTCATTTTTTTACAAAAGCCTGCATTGACAAAAGACTATTTTTATGATACTATAATTAGTAGTACAAATTTTATCCAGCGCTTGGCAAATATCTCATATTTGTTTTTTTGATTATCCAAAGTAAAGCGCCTATTTGTTTGATTTTACTTTGAGAAATTTCAAAACAATTTGTTTGTACTAAAAAACATTATGAGGTAATAATATGAAAACTTTTAGCAATTTGGGGCTAAATGACTCTATTTGTAAAGCTATGCAACAATTAGAGTTTGATTCGCCCACAGAGATACAAACCCGCTCTATCCCAATGATTTTACAAGGCAAGGATATCGTGGGGCTTAGCCAGACCGGTACAGGTAAAACTTTTGCTTTTGCCTTGCCTATTATTCAAAATACTGATGAAAATAAATTTGTGCAATCTCTCATTATTTGCCCTACCAGAGAATTAGCAGAACAAATACTTCTTGAAATAAAGAAAATTACAGCAAAAATTCAAGGAGTACGCGCAGTAGCGATTTATGGTGGCGCTGATATGCAACATCAAGTTTATAGTCTTAAGCGTGGAGCCAACATTGTCATCGGTACTCCGGGAAGAATTATGGACCACATAAGACGCAAGACATTGAAGTTAGGGCTTGTGCACACAGTTGTATTAGATGAAGCTGATGAAATGTTGAACATGGGATTTAGACAAGATATAGAAGAAATATTGCGTAATACTCCAGAAGAGCGCCAGACCATAATGTTTAGTGCCACCATGTCAAAAGACATAATGGCTATTACAAAAAATTTTATGCACTCCCCTACCACTATTCAAGTAGGCTCGCCAAATACCACTATCTCAAGTGTAAAGCAGAGCTATTTCGTATGTCAAAAGGACAAGAAAAAGAGAGCACTCCACGCACTATTGAGTGAGTTGCCTCGTGGCAGGACTATTATATTTTGCAACACAAAGAAAATGGTAGATAGCGTACAACTTTATCTCAAAAAAATGGGTTTTATGGCACTAGCTTTGCATGGTGATATGCCACAAAGTGTGCGTAAAAGGGTTATGAATGAATATAAATCAGAGCAAAACAACCTTTTGGTAACTACCGATGTAGCCGCTCGTGGTATTGATGTAAAGGATATTATGCATGTAATTAATTTTGATTTGCCACAAAACAACGAATATTACATTCACCGAGTAGGTCGTACAGGGCGCGCAGGCAAATCTGGCAATGCATACACCCTACTCAACACACCAGAGCAAATCGCAGAAATTCGAGAAATTGAGAAGAAAACTAATTCAAAAATTACTGCATCTTCCCTCACTTTAGATGGATATGCCACCGAAACTACCCCTACACAAAATAAAACTCGTGGCAAAAAGCTTAATATAAAATCTCGTGAAAAACGCGCTATCATAGCAGGCCACACTACAGGCTCTCGCTACAACAACCGTATAAATATCAATGGCAGTAGCAAACGAGGTACTAAGAAGCGTACTTTACGCAAAACACACCAAACAAAAAAGCAAACTAGAATTCACTACTAATATTGAATTTTTATACAGAATTAATAAAATAAAAAAGGCCACTACTCCTACTGAGACATAAGTGGTCTTTTTATTTTAAAATATAGTTTATTCTTACTATTTTTACCGAGTCATTTGCTCTGTGTCTAGTGCAACCTCACTCATTTGATGATCCAAGTTTATGTTTGACTGATTCAAATATTGATTTTCTAGTTCGTTCGTTTTGTCAACAATAATTGGCTGATTGCCATTGGATAATATAATAGTTTTATTCTCCGTTTGTTCGTTCTCTAGGTTAACCATATCTGCAGTCATCTCTACATTGTTAAATTGGCAATTAGACACACTGCCACTTATACCCAAATACGAATTTTGCGCAGAGATTTGCTCTGCAAATAAGTTTTCATCTAGTGAGACAATGGTGCTGTCCATTATATTAAATTGCTCTGAAATAGTGAGTTTTTGATTTTCTCCACCATCAAGCGTACTATTATGTGCGACACCTTCACCTACTAATACAGTACCATTCAAATCACTATTGTATAAGTTTACTCCAGCCTGCCCCTTGCCATCTATCACTGTTCCACTTATTTCATGTTGCTGTCCGTCATTTACTAAGAGTACTACATTGCCTTGAGTAGTTAAATCTTCAGCACGCACACCTTCGATATGAGCCTTCCCCATCAATTTACTATCATTCACCTGAGAATAACTTACTGAGACATTCTCAAATACTTCACAATCACGCAATGTACTCTGTACTATGTCTACATCATTGCAAAGGCTAGAGCGCAAAACCATTCCACCATTTACTTTCGCTTTCGCAGACATCTCTGTAGATTCTATAGTCGCACCTTTTGCTACTGATTGGTCAAAAAATTTACTTTTGATAGCTGAGCAGTCCTCTACTACAGCATTGTCTGCATAATGCGATTTTTCGCTAAAGACATTATTTAATGTTGCACTGTCTTTTACCACATCATTTTTGAGTACACTGTTTTCAATATGCGCTTGACCTTTTATTTGACCACCTATCACAGTACTACTCGCTACAGAAGCTTTGTTTGTAATAGTAGCATCGGTAATTTGAGAATTCACTACTTCACAAACTATGTTTTGAATGCGCTGATTGCCTTTTAAATTTGCATTTTCCAAAGTACTACCTGTTACTCTTGCTTTATTAATATCACTTCCAATAACAGTAGAACTCTCTATCTCTGCACCTGTAAGTGAACTACCAGTAATATTGCTGTCCTTTATCTGTGCATTATCCATAATAGTAGCGGACTGAAGCCTAGAGCCACTAATATCTGCGCCATGAGTTTTGATATTTGAATCTGCTAAAGTAGTGTCGCTAAGGTTTGCCCAGCCCTCAATAGTCGTAGAAAAGGCAGAGTTAGTT
>CALWKL010000101.1 GCA_944381255.1 uncultured Clostridia bacterium
GGTAATTATGGATTTATTTACAGCTAATTCGACAAAAAATGCGCCTCTGTATGAGCGTATGCGCCCTAAAAGTCTAGATGATTTTGTAGGCCAAGAGCATATCGTGGGTAAGTCAAGTTTGTTAAGGCGTGCTATTCAATCAGATATGCTAGGCAGTTGCATTTTTTTTGGCCCACCAGGCACAGGAAAGACTACTCTTGCACATATTATTACAGAGACTACTAATAGTAAGTTTATAAAGTTAAATGCAGTTTCTAGCGGTGTGGCTGATGCAAAAAAAGTAATTGATGATGCTAGACGAGATTTTCAATTGTTTGGCAAAAAGACTTATCTTTTGCTAGATGAGTGCCATAGATGGAACAAAGCGCAGAGTGATAGTGTGCTAGCAGCCATTGAGGAAGGTTGCATAATTTTTATCGGCTCTACTACAGAAAACCCTTATATTGCTATGACTCCTGCTATTGTATCTAGGTGTAGAATATTTGAATTCAAACCTCTCAGTGAAGCAAATATCATATCAAGTCTAAATCGTGCCGTAGAGGATAAAGAAAATGGATATGGTAAACTAAATGTGGTGCTGACCCCTGAGGCAGCCAAACATTATGCGTGGGCTAGTGCGGGAGACCTAAGGTGTGCGCTAAGCGCTCTAGAACTAGCAGTAAAGACTACTCCTCTTGACAAAGAGAATAGAATAGTCATTGATAAAGAAGTAGCGAGCCAGTCTATACAAAGCAAGGTATTGAGCATAGATGAAAACAAGTTTTATGATATGTTGTCAGCTTTTTGCAAGAGTCTACGTGGTAGTGATGCAGAAGCCGCATTGTTTTGGAGTAATAGGCTAATTTCAGCAGGTTGCGACCCAATTATTATCTGCCGTAGATTATTAGCGCATGCTAGCGAAGATGTCGGTATGGCAGATAGCAATGCTCTTTTGCTAGCTACTTGTGCGCTAATTGCGGTTAAAAATATGGGTATGCCTGAGGGAAATATTCCGCTGTCGCACGCAATAATATATGTTTGTGAGGCGCCTAAATCAAATTCGGTAATAATCGCTAGAGATGCTGCAATTCAAGATGCAAAGAACAGTATGTTTGATGCAGTGCCAGATCATCTAAAGAATCATCCAGTACACACGAAAACGCCCAAATATAAGTATCCGCACGATTTCGGAGGGTATGTATATCAGCAGTATATGCCCAAAGGGCTAGAGGATAGAATATACTATCGACCTAGTGAGAACGGTAGAGAGAAAGGCTTAGTACGCAAAAAAATTTTTAAAAAATAGCACTATTTAATTGTCTATTTTGGCTTTTTGTAGTAAAATTGATTTAACTTTAACTAAAGGAGTAATACAATGGAATTAAAGAAAATTGAAGCCCTAAAAGGCACACAGACTGAAAAAAATCTTATGACTGCGTTCGCTGGTGAGAGTCAAGCACGCAATAAGTATGACTACTTTGCTTCTATTGCAAAAAAAGAGGGCTATGTACAGATTGCAAATTACTTTACAGAGACTGCAGGTAATGAAAAGGAGCACGCAAAGATATGGTTTAAGCTTTTCCATGGAATGGGAAGTACAGCCGAGTGCTTGCAATGGGCTGCAGAAGGCGAGAATTACGAGTGGGTAGATATGTACAAGGGATTTGCCGAGACTGCTCGTGCAGAGGGTTTTGAGGAAATCGCAAAACTATTTGAGGGTGTGGCAGCAATCGAAAAGCATCACGAGGAGCGCTTCAAAGAATTGCTCGCAAATTTGCAGACTGGAGAGGTATTTGCTAGAGTAGATGAGATGGAGTGGGTTTGTCTAAACTGTGGCCATCATTATTTTGGCAAAGAGCCACCAGAAGAGTGCCCTGTATGTGCTCATCCAAAGGCATACTTTGCATTATTAAAGAAAGATTATTAATTAAAACTAAATAAACTCTTGTTACCAGAGTTTATTTTTTATATTAGTCCGCTATATGGCATAAATTATTAAGTTTTTTTAAAATTGTAATTAAATTGTTTGCTAAAAACTAATATTTAGGTTATAATAATTAAAATGTTATTTGGAGGTAGGGGCTGTTGATGACAAAGAATAAGTTACTTCCGATTAGATTGTCCTTAGCAATCTTCTCAGTCGTACTCGCAATTAGTATGCCAATTCTTTGGGTCAATTTAAGTGGAGCAGGGCAAGTGTCTGCGGCAACTAATAGTATTTATGTCATCACCTATAATGATTCATTAAATACTGATGGCGGTTATAATGAGTTTGGTGGTTCGGTAAATTCTGGTGGAGATATTGTATCTTACGATTCGCAATATCCTACAAGTATGGATAAGATTTTTGTACAATTTTATGATATGCAGGATAGTCTTGTGCAGACTTGTATGGTAAGTTTTATGTCTGATGGAGATGAAGCTGTTACTGGGAGTGCGCTGAGTGATAATACTTTTTACAAAGTAAAAGTTATTACCCCTACATTCTTAAATTACTCATTGACTCTTACTACTACTTTCAACGGTGGTGTGGCTATAAGCAGTTCTTCCTTTATAATTTATACTAATAGTGAGATTATGATAGAGATAAGTGTACGTAGTATATCAGATGAGTCTTGGATTACAGATTACAATGCAGGTTAATAAAGAGCTATTTTGGGGCAACTCAAGACTAGCTTTTTTTATTTTTTCAAAATTTTCGCACTTTGGTGTATTAAAATTAAAAATTGCATACACTAAACCCCAAAGGGGCTATTATGTGGGAAATTGAAATTATCTCGAATAGAACAAATAGTACATATATTTCAGCACTACAAGAAAATATTAGTCCAGTGCTTGCCGAAGTGCAAGGAGTGAGTGTAGTGTCTGCAAATACTGATATTGTTTCGCTAGTAGTAGGTTGCAAAGCGGTGAATTCAGCAAAATTGAAGGTTGGCTTAAAACTTGCTATAGCAGACTTGATATGTGAGCAAATAAAATTTGAGTTTTTGTCAGCCAATCTTGATACAGTTTTTTATGATGAAAATTACGGTTTTGCACTTGCAAAAATCTGTACATATTTTGATAACGAACTTGATAGGCAGGTAGTATTGCAAAATTTAGACCTTAGTAACAAAAAAATAAATATTGAGAGTTTTTTTTATTTTCGTCTAGGAATGTTACGGAAGAAGTGGCTTGAACTATGTAATATTACGAGTAACAATTCGGGTGCGATTATAAAATCAGGGAACTTCTTGGAATTTGTGCGTTTTTTGCTCTCTAATATAGAAATGCGTAGCCAAAGTGTAATTTTGGAAATGCGTGAAAAATGCTTGATATACCACGATGAAAAGAAGGACTTCGATATAATTGATAGCATTGACCCACATGATAAGTTTTCTGTACTAGGCAAATTAATAGAGTTAAATCCAAGCATTATAAAAATCTACCCGGATTCGAGTAATGATGAAACTCTAAATTTGGTCAAAAATATCTTCGATGACAAAGTAATCGTTGAGTATTAGGTCAATAAAACACTTGACAACAATAAAATTTTATGATATAATTTAACTATAATCATAGTAGATAGTGAGATAAGTAGCCTTTGCTACCACCTACAGAGAGATGCGCCATTGGCTGTGAGCGTGTCGGTATAGGGGCAATGTTTTGTGAAACCACTCGCTTGCTGTGCGCATATTATCTAAGCGTTATTAGATGATGAAAGAGAGGCTCAAATTTTTTTTGGGCAATAAAGGTGGAACCGCGGGTGGATAACTCGTCCTTTGTTTTTGACAGAGGACGAGTTTTTTGTCCTCAAAAATGCAAAAAGGAGATTTAGTATGCAAGTTTTAGTAAAAGACGGTAGCAAGGTTGAGGTAGCGGACAACTCAACAGTCAGAGATGTTGCTTCTGCAATTAGCGAGGGGCTAGCTCGTAATGCTATCGCTGGTAAAGTCAATGGAGTAATATGTCAACTTTCACGACCAGTAAAGCAGGGAGATGTAGTTGAAATCGTTACTTTAAAAGACCCTGAGGGAATGGAAGTATTCAGGCATTCTACTGCTCACATTATGGCTTTGGCTATCAAGAGATTGTATCCTGATACTTGTCTAAGTATCGGCCCTGCTATCAAAGATGGTTTTTATTATGACCTAGATTTTAGTAGCCCATTTAAGCAAGAAGAGCTTGAAGCAGTTGAGGCAGAAATGGCTAACATTATTAAATCTAAGTTAAAGTTTGAGAGAATAGAAGTCAGTCGAGACGAGGCAAGGAAGATCTTTACCGATTTAAAAGAGCCATACAAACTAGAACTTCTAGATGATATACCTGAAGGTGAATTAATTACTATTTACAAGTTAGGTGAGTTGATTGACTTGTGTAGAGGCCCTCATCTAGAGGATATATCTATTATCAAAGCCTTTAAGTTACAAAATGTTACTGGTGCATATTGGAGAGGGGACGAGCACAACAAGATGTTAACTCGTATCTATGGTACTTGTTTCCCAAAGAAAAGCGAACTTGATGACTATCTTGCTATGCTAGAGGAAGCAAAGAAGCGTGATCACCGTAAAATTGGTAAGGAGTTAGGCCTATTCTTTATTAGTGAATATGCTCCAGGTATGCCTTTTTATATGCCAAAAGGCTTGGTGGTCAAGAATGAACTTATCAAGTATTGGCGCGAAATTCACAAGAAGGCTGGTTATGTAGAAATTGAGACTCCTACTGCTATGAGTAGAGAGTTGTGGGAAGTAAGTGGACATTGGGACCACTATAGACAGAATATGTATACTTTTAAGGCTGATGAGGACAAGGATTATGCTATTAAGCCAATGAACTGCCCTGGCTGTATGCTTTACTACAAAGAGAATATTCATTCATACAAAGATTTGCCTCTTCGTGTTGGCGAACTTGGAAAGGTGCATCGCAGAGAGGCTAGTGGTACCTTGCATGGATTGTTTAGAGTAAGAGCATTTACTCAAGATGATGCGCATATATTTATGTTGCCTAGTCAAATAGAAAGCGAGATTGCTAACGTTTTGCAATTAGTAGATGAGGCTTACAAGATTTTTGATTTACCTTATCATCTAGAACTAAGTACTATGCCTGAGGACCATATCGGAGATGTGGCTGATTGGGAAAAGGTAGAGACTTCACTTAAGAATGCGCTTGAACATTTGGGCAAAGAGTATGTAATTAATGCGGGTGATGGTGCCTTTTATGGACCTAAGATTGATATTCATATCAAAGATGCTTTGGGTAGAACTTGGCAATGTGGTACAATACAACTTGATATGCAATTACCTAAGCGCTTTGAGTTAAGTTATATAGATGCTGACGGTAGTAAAAAAGAGCCTATAATGATTCACCGTGTAATTTATGGTTCTCTTGACAGATTTTTGGGTATCATGACAGAAAATTTCGCTGGTGCTTTCCCTCTATGGCTAGCTCCAATACAAGTAGAAGTCTTGAATATTTCAGAAAAGCAAGATGACTATGCCGAAAAAATTAAAGCGTCTCTAGACGATGCTGGTATAAGAGTAGAATTTGACAATAGGAATGAAAAGGTAGGCTACAAGATTCGCGAAGCGCAATTGCAAAAAATTCCTTATATGGTGGTAGTCGGTGATGAAGAAGTCGCAAATAATAATATTACTGTGCGCCATAGAAAACTAGGAGATTTGGGCAAGTTTAAACTCGATGAATTTATCTCAATGCTTAAAAATGAGATACAAAGTAAAGAAATTAAGTAATTTATAAAAAAGTTAAACAAAAACTATTGCAAAATTTACTATTTTGTGATAACATAACTATGTATGTTTCAAAGAAGAAGACCACTTCTCACCAGTCGGGATACCTAGATTGGTTAAAATATCGATTTGATATAGAAGTGGGATATTTTACCCACTTCTTTCTTTGTTACAAAAATTTTTAGGAGGATAATATCATAAAGGAATTAGCAATCAACGAGCAAATCACAGCTAGCAGTGTTAGATTGCTTGGCGAGCAGGGAGAACAGTTAGGTATTGTAAGTATCGCTGAGGCTCGCGAGCAGGCTGATGAAGCAGGGCTAGATTTGGTCGCTATCAATCCAAATAGTGACCCAATTGTGTGTCGCATAATGGATTACGGAAAGTACAAATTTATCGCACAAAAGAGAGATAAAGATGCCAAGAAAAAGCAAAAAGTTGCAGATATCAAGGGTATGGAGTTGTCTATGCGCATTGAGGAGCACGATATGCGCTACAAAGCAAATCAAGTAGCTAAGTTTTTAAAAAATGGCGACAAAGTACGCGTAATTATCAAGGGCTTGCGTGGGCGTATGGCTAATTTTGCCCATTTTGGTATCGACAATATGAATAAGTTTTATGAGATGCTAGAGGAGTATTGTGTGATGGATCAAAAACCTACCATTTCCGGCTCTGTAATTACTATGATACTTGCCCCAAAAACACAAAAATAATATATAGGAGAGAGAATTATGCCTAAAATGAAGACAAAAAGTTCTGCAAAGAAGCGTTTTAGAATGAATAAAAACGGCGTTATCAAACGTGGTTGCCAGAACAGAAGCCACATTATGACTAAGAAGTCAAGTAAGAGAAAAATGAAAATGCGTGCTGGTAGTACTGTTTCAAAAGCAGATCAACCAAAGATCGCTAGAGCATTGGAAGTCTAAGAGGAGGGAATTAGTATATGAGAATTAAAAATGGTATTCATGCAATCAAGAAAAGAAATAAAATCTTGAAAAAAGCAAAGGGTTATTATGCTGGTAAGTCAAAGTTATTCAAGACTGCCAAAGAGCAAGTAATGAAGTCTGGCAATTATGCTTACGTTGGACGTCGTCTAAAGAAACGTGATATGCGTACTCTTTGGATTGCTCGTATCAACGCTGGTTGCCGTCAGAATGGTGTATCATACAGTGTATTTATGCACGGATTAAAGACTGCAAACATAGATTTAAACCGTAAAGTTTTGGCTGATATGGCTGTGAACGATTCTGCAGCTTTTGCAAGTCTAGTAGCTACAGCTAAGGCTGCCGTTGCAAAGTAATTTAAAAAGTGAGGGGATAGTTTTGCTATATTTTTTAGCAAAACTATTTTTGGTGATATGACTAAGGAAATCACTAGTAAATCAAATGATTTTATTAAGTATTTATTAAAACTTAAACAAAAAAGACACTGCTCCGATGAAATACTCATCGAGGGTGAGCGTTTCGTTAATGAGGCAGTCAAGCGTGGTATCAAGATAAAAGCTTTGCTTTATACCGAAGCACCCAAGTTTATTCATTTAGTTGAAGCGCAAAGTTACCAAATCTCACCCCAAGTTGCTAAGGCGCTGTCTAGCACTGTAACCCCTAGCGGTATATTTGCTCTAATAAATTATAAGGCAAGTGCCTTTGGTATGCCTCGCGGAGATTTTTTGGTACTAGACCATATTTCAGACCCTGGTAATCTGGGTACGATAATTCGTACTGCTCTTGCCTTTGGCTTTAAGGATATATATCTCTATCAATGTGCTGATTGGAGGAATCCTAAGGTTTTACGGTCTACTATGGGTACAATTTTTGATGTAAGACTATATGAGATAGGTTATGCTGAAATTATAGAATTAGCGAAGTTGCCTTTATTCAAGGCAGATATAATAGGTACAAATATTAATACCTTCACTCGTAACTTAGATATTCTTGGGATAATCTTAGGGAATGAAGCAAATGGGATATCAGAAGATGTCGATACATTGATAAAAAGTAGCCTATCAATACCTATGAAAAATGCAGTTGAATCACTCAATGTTGCAATCGCAGGTGCTATATTGATGAGCAAATTGACAAAATAGTATAAAAAGGAGTTTGTTTTTATGTCAGGTCATAGTAAATGGTCAACAATTAAACGTGACAAAGAAAAAACGGATCAGGCTCGTGGTAAAATCTTTACAAAAATAGGTAAAGAGATAGCGGTAGCTGTAAAGGCAGGTGGCCCTGACCCTTCTACCAATCCAAAGCTAGCGACAGTAATAGCAAAAGCTAGGAGCAACAATATGCCAAATGACAATATTCAGCGCTCTATCAAAAAAGCTAGCGGAGAGGGAAGTAGTGTAAGTTATGAGTCAATGATGTACGAGGGATACGGCCCAGGAGGCAGTGCAGTCATTTGTGAAATATTGACTGATAACAAGAACAGGGCATCTAGTGATGTTCGACACATATTCGACAGAGCAGGTGGTTCTTTGGGTGGTCCTGGCAGTGTGGCGTTTTTGTTCGATAGGAAAGCTGTAATCGCTACCAAGGCAAAACCAGGAATGACAGAAGATGATGTAATGATGCTCGCCATGGATATAGATGCAGATGATGTAGAGTTTGCTCCCGAGGGCTATACCTTTATCGGAGACCCTAGCAAACTCGCTAGTATGCGCGACAAGTTGATACAAGATGGATACGAGGTAGTGAGCGCAGACCTAGAGATGATTGCAAATTCTTTGGTTGATTTACCAGAGGACAAGTACATTTCATTTACTAAGATGCTAGATAATCTAGAGGAAAATGATGATGTACAAAATGTATATCATAATGTAAATATGAAAAATGAGGAAGAGTAATATAACTCTATAATTTTAATATTTGATTTTTTCAATAGCAAATAGTAAGATAAACGCTAAAACGAATATTTGATTTGTAAGAATTAAAAACGACTTGAATTTACATTATAATAAATAGTTTTTGTGTGTATTTACAAAAATTATTAAATAAATAATAAGCAGGGCAATGTGCCTTGCTTTATTTTTTTATGGTAGGTTTAGGTAAAAATACTTAAATAAAAAGTATGATTGGTTTTCAAAAAATTTTTCGAAAAATATTGCAATTTTTTCATACTATGTTATAATAAAGAAAAATTTCCCCACTAAAGAAAAAGGTAAAATATGAAGAAAAATCCAAAACTACATCTTGGCCATTTTCAGAGAGTGCGAGATAGAATTCTCAATAGTGATGTGAATAGCCTAGATGACACACTTGTATTAGAGATGCTTTTGCAATCTCCTATACATAGGGGTGATACCAATGAAATTGCTAGAGAGATTTTAGCCAGATTTGGTAGTTTTAATAAATTTTGTAAATTGGCAAGATATGATGATTTGCTTACAATAAACGGTGTAGGTGAGACAGTTGCAGAAAAACTAATGTGCTTTGTAAAAATATTTCAATATTACAGAATGCAACCTTGCGATTGCGTAGATATAGATGCTACGAACATTCGAGAATTTACTAAATTTTTAAAAGGTATATACAACGGATATGACCACGAAGTTCTTTTGCTATTTATACTCAATAGTTCAGGTCAGGTATGTCATTATACCGTACTCCAGCACGGAGATAATCAGCATGTAATGGTTGATTTATCCCGCATATCCGAGTTAACTAGAATTCATAAGGGCAATTCGGTAATATTGTCTCACAATCACCCTGTAGGACCTTTTTATCCATCTATAGAAGATTTTCAGACTACTCAACAGATAATGGCATATTGCCAAAGCAGAGGTATACATTTTTTGGATCACATAATTGTAAGTCAACATGGTTATTTTAGTTTTCGTAGTTCACATTTGCTACATGCTATGCAGACTAGATTAATGAACAAGTTGCGAGAGCGCAAGAAATTGAGCGCATAGCAAAAACCCCGAGAATTTCTCGGGGTTTTTCGTAGAGAAAAGAAGTTGTGGTTTTAAGAACGCTTTTTGTTGACTAATTTTTCTATGAAACTAACTATCAAATACATGATGCTTGCTAGTATACATAGTATCAAAGTACTAGCCATTACTAAGTCTAGTCTAAAGATTTGACTACCATAGACTATCAAATACCCAAGTCCCGCACTGCTGATGAGATATTCACCCATGATTGAACCTACCCAACTCATACCGATACTAATCTTGAGTACAGAGATAAACTGAGGTACAGATGCTGGGAGAATAAGCTTTAATAAAATTTGGAATTTGTTGGCACCCATAGATTTCATTAATAAAATCTTGTCTTGCTCACAACTGCGAAAAGCATTTAGCATAGAAATAATTGTAATAATGATAGTTATCAAAACACAGATTACTACTATGCTTTGCATACCTGCACCAAACCAAATAATCACTATTGGTCCAAGCGCAATTTTTGGTAAAGAATTTAACACTACGATGTACGGGTCAAGAATCTTTCGTAATGTTTCGCTCCACCAGAGCAGTATGGCTATCAGTAGACCTAGGGCGGTAGAGATAGCAAATCCCAGTAATGTTTCGTAAAGTGTTATGCCGATATGATAGAATAATTCGCCACTAGAGTATAATGAGCCAATAGTATTAAGTATTCGACTAGGGCTACTGAATATCAAGGTATTGATTACATTGAAGTAAGACAATATTTCCCATAGCCCTAAAATTACGACCAGAATGCAAATTTGCATACTAAGTACAAAGAATTTTTTTCGTCTATTGCGGGCTAAAAACCTAGAATGTTCTTTGGAATAATTAATATTTTTTCTTCGCAATTTATATTAACTCCTTCCAAATTTCATCTATTAACTCTTGATATTCGCGTGTTTTTTTGCGCTCCTCTATTAGAGGAATACTCCGTAGCTTGCTCGTAAAAACTTTTTTTACTACACTAGGTCGGTGGCTTAGAACAATAATTCGATCAGATAGACTTGCAGCCTCTCCAATGTCGTGCGTAACTAGAATACTAGTCTTTTGTTCTCGCGAAATTATATCATTGACATCTTGAATGACTACTTTTTTAGTTTGGTAGTCCAAAGCTCCAAAAGGCTCATCTAGCAGTAATAATTCTGGTCGCAGTGCCAGTGTGCGAATCAAAGCCACACGCTGTCGCATACCTCCACTGAGATGCTTTGGGTACTTGTGTTTAAAATCTTGTAAACCGTATTTAGAAAGCAATCCATCGAGGTATTTTGTAGTTTCAGGACTCTTGTCGCCTACAATTTCAGGCCCTAACTTGATATTTTGCCACACAGTGCGCCATTCAAACAAATGGTCTCTTTGGAACATATATCCAGTTTTATTTTTCGCCTCGCTTATCGGCTGACCACGCAAAGTGATTTTGCCACTACTAGGCGTGATGACTCCTGAAATAAGGGATAGGAGAGTAGTCTTACCACACCCGCTAGGGCCGACGACTGAGATAAACTCATTCTCATCAGCGTACATAGATATAGATTCTATTGCTAGTGTCTCATCAGTCAAAGTATGATAGATTAATGATACATTATCTATATTTAATAGGTGCTCCATAGATTGCTTATCCTCTTATACAGTTTACATTGCCATTATATTGTAAATCATTATAAAATGTTACAAATAAAATTACATTAATTTTATTCTATTAAAATAACTTATGCGTATGCAAAATAATTTACTACCTTATTTGCTATTGTATTATCGATGACTTTATCAAAATCAACACTGCCAGTTAATTCGCCAGCACTGGTAATAATATTACATAATCTCTCATAGTTCTCTTGATTCATTACTGGTGTATCAGCAAATGCTGAAAGTGATATATAGTTTTGCATCGCTGCCTTGATATTTTCCTTACTGGTATCAGCAAAACTTGGGGCAAGGGCTGTCGCTACATCATCAAGACTTGCATTCACTAGGTATAAGTATCCACGGTATACAGCACGTAAAAATTGCTCTGCTTGAAGCGCATTTTCCGATAAATACTCTTGTTTTGCAATAAATCCTGTGTATGGTACATTGCCTCCCATTTGACCAACAGATGCTACTATTGCACCTTTGCCTGTCTCTTGGTAACTACTAGCCACTGGCTCAAACATTGTGCAGTAGTCTCCAATACCTGATTCAAATACTGTTGCAACCATACCAAATTCATAGTCTAGATTAAGTGTATAATCTCTACCTGCAATCAAGCCTTGTTGCTTTAGAGCATATTCTAGAGTCATAGCAGGCATACCACCTCTACGACCTGCAATAATAGTTTTACCTCGTAAATCTTCTATAGTAAAGTCTGGGTCTGCAGTCCTGCCCACCAAGAATGAACCATCACACGCGGTAAGAGCTCCAAATACTTTTGGAGAATTGCCATTAGTCGTTTGTTGTGCAGTGTATACTGCTGTTTCTGGTCCCGCTAGTCCTATTGTCGCTTGACCAGAAATAATTGATGTCATTACATTATTACTGCCATTACCGTTGATTAATTCAACTGTCAAGCCTTCGTCAGCAAAATAACCTTTGTTCAAAGCGATATACAGTGGGGCATAGAATATGCTATGTGTTACCTCGCTAAGAACTATCTTATTTGAACCAGTATTACTACAACCGCCGAAACTGAGTGTCAGTACTGGTATCAACAACAATGCCAGCATAAATGCTATTTTTTTCATAAAAACCTCCTTATTTGACATTTAATTGAATTATATTCAAATATTATTTTTTTTGTTAATTGTTTGTTATTTTTGATACAAAATGGTATAATTAATTTAGAAATAAAAAAA
>CALWKL010000102.1 GCA_944381255.1 uncultured Clostridia bacterium
AAACAAATAGCTCAAATTCGCAAATCCTTAGGTGTGAAAGAAATAGATATTTTACCTTATTCTTCACCGAAAAAACAGGGAAGAGCAGAGCTTTTAAATGTAATTTATGAAATGTTAGTTGATTAATGAAAAAGTGCCTTTAACATATGTTAGAGGCACTTTTTTAATGATTAAAATTTTTATATTTACTATAGACAAAATATATATTATAATTATTTTAAATAACAAACATTATAGTTGATATATAAAAATTATGACAATATAAATGCTTAATAAAGAAAGGATTTTTTCAATGTTAGAAAAGACAGAATGGAAAGGTTTTAATGGTCGCCTTTGGAAAGAAGAAATAAATGTTCGTCAATTTATTCAGGATAATTATACTCCATATGATGGAGATGAAAAATTTTTAGCTGAGCCTACACAAGCAACTGATAAATTATGGTCTATATTACAAGGATTGCAAAAAGAAGAAAGAAAGAAAAATGGCGTTCTTGATATGGAAACAGAAATTGCATCTGATATCACTGCATATGGACCTGGCTATATTGATGAAAATTTAAAGGATTTAGAACAAATAGTAGGTTTACAGACAGATAAACCATTAAAACGTGCATTTTTGCCAAATGGTGGTATAAAAATGGCTGTACAGGCATGTGAAACATATGGCTATAAAGTAAGTCCAAAGCTTAAAGAAATATTTACAAAATATCGCAAGACACATAATACAGCTGTATTTGATGCGTATACTCCAGAAATGATGAAAGTACGCCATAATAAAATTTTAACAGGCTTGCCAGATACTTATGGTCGTGGTCGAATTGTCGGTGATTATCGCCGTGTAGCTTTATATGGTATAGATTTATTGATTGAAGAAAAATTAAATGATAAGATGCACTGTGGCGATGGCACTATGACAGATGATGTAATTCGCCTTCGTGAAGAAATCGCTGAACAGATAAAATGTTTAAAACAGATGAAGGAAATGGCACAAAGCTATGGATATGATATATCCAGACCAGCTCAAAATGCTAAAGAAGCAATACAATGGCTTTATTTTGGTTATTTAGCAGCGATTAAAACTCAAAATGGTGCAGCAATGTCCATTGGTCGTGTCAGCACTTTCTTGGATATCTATATTGAAAGAGATTTGAAAAATGGTGTTTTGACAGAAGAACAAGCACAAGAATTGATTGACCATTTCACTATGAAATTGCGTATGGTAAAATTTGCCCGTATTCCTTCATATAATGAGTTATTCTCTGGTGATCCAGTATGGGCTACTTTGGATGTTGCAGGTACTGGCGTAGACGGTCGTTCTTTTGTAACTAAAACAGATTTCCGTTTCTTGCATACACTTGAAAATATGGGGCCTTCTCCAGAACCAAATTTAACAGTACTTTATTCTTCAAGATTGCCTGAAGCTTTTAAAGATTATGCAGCTAGAATTTCTATAAAAACAAGTTCTGTTCAATATGAAAATGATGATGTGATGAAACCTATTTGGGGCGATGATTACGCTATTTGTTGCTGTGTATCTGCTACTCAAACTGGTAAGGAAATGCAGTTCTTTGGGGCACGTGCAAATCTTGCAAAATGTTTGCTTTATGCTATCAATGGCGGTGTAGATGAAAAAACAGGACAGCAAGTTGGCCCAGCATATAGACCGATTACCTCTGAGTATTTAGATTATGATGAAGTGATCGTTAAATATGATGAAATGATGGATTGGCTCGTTGGTATATATGTTAATACTTTAAATTTAATTCAGTATATGCACGATAAATATTTCTATGAAGCTTCACAGCTCGCATTGATGGATACAGATTTAAAGAGAACATTTGCAACAGGCATTGCTGGTTTCTCACACGTTGTTGACTCTCTTTCTGCAATTAAATATGCTAAGGTCAAAGTAATTCGTGATGAAAATGGTATCAGTAAAGATTTTGAAATCGAAGGAGATTTCCCTCGTTATGGTAATGATGATGACCGTGCAGACGAAATTGCAGTTTGGCTCTTAAAAACATTCATGACTAAATTGAAAAAACATCATACGTATCGTAATTCTGAACCAACAACATCTATTTTGACTATTACTTCAAATGTCGTATATGGTAAAGTAACTGGAGCTATGCCAGATGGTCGTCCTGCTGGTGTGCCATTATCTCCAGGTGCAAATCCTAGCTATGGTGCAGAAAAAAATGGTTTACTCGCTTCACTAAACTCACTTACTAAATTACCTTATGAATGGGCTTTAGATGGTATTTCTAATACTCAAACTATCAATCCTGGTGCATTGGGTAATAATGAAGAAGAACGAGTTAAAAACTTAGTTCAAGTAATGGATGGATATTTTGACCAAGGTGCACATCATTTGAATGTTAATGTATTTGGCAAAGAAAAATTGATTGATGCTATGGAACATCCAGAAAAAGAAGAATATGCAAACTTCACTATTCGTGTATCAGGTTATGCAGTTAAATTCATTGATTTGACAAGAGAACAACAATTAGATGTAATAGCAAGAACTTGTCATGAACATCTTTAATATTAATAATTGAAATGATAAAAGGAGCGTAACAGCTCCTTTTTATTTTAAGGAGAGAATTTCATGGAAAAAATATTGGGAAGAATACATTCTGTTGAAAGTTTTGGCTCGGCTGATGGGCCAGGTGTTCGTTATATAATATTTTTGCAAGGTTGTAATATGCGTTGTAAGTATTGTCATAATCCAGATACATGGAAATGTGAAGGCGGTCAGCTTTTGTCAGCACAAGAAATATTGCAAAAAGCTAAACGTTATAAAGCTTATTGGAAAAATAATGGCGGAATAACAGTAAGTGGTGGAGAAGCATTATTGCAGATAGATTTTGTACTGGAATTATTTAAATTGGCTAAAGAAGAAGGCATCAATACTTGTTTAGATACATCAGGTAGTCCGTTTACAAGAATGGAACCTTTTTATAGTAAATTTAAAGAATTAATGAAAGTCACTGATGTTTTTCTGCTCGATATAAAGCATATTGATGATGAAAAACATCGTAATTTGACAGGTAGAACAAGTGCAAATATTCAAAAAATGACAAAATGTTTATCTGAACATGGTAAAAAAATATGGATACGCCATGTATTAGTGCCACAAATCACTGATGATGATGAATATTTACAGCAACTACGTGCTTTTATAGATACGTTAAAAACTGTAGAACGTGTAGAAGTATTGCCTTATCATACTTTAGGTGTATTTAAGTGGAAAAATTTAAATATACCGTATGCACTTGAAGATATTGAACCACCAACAAAAGAACGAATTGAAAATGCAAAAAAGATATTAGGTGCTATTTAAAAAATGAATGATATTCATATTTACTTGACTGTATAATCTATAGTTTGTTACAATAAAAACCAGATATTTTAATAAACGAGGATTATTATTATGCTTACAAATTTTGATAAATCATTATTAAATATTATTCAAAGAAACTTGCCAATTAGTGAGCGTCCATTTTTGGAATTGGCTAAGATTTTAAAGACAACTGAAGACCATGTAATAGAGCGTTTACGTTATTTAAAAGAACATGGTTATATTCGCCGTATAGGGCCATTTTTTGATTCGGGAAAATTAGAGTATAAAGGAACTCTTGTGGCTTTAAAAGT
>CALWKL010000103.1 GCA_944381255.1 uncultured Clostridia bacterium
TCAATTAATGAGAAATAAATATGGGCAACTTACACTACTTGGACATGGAATGGTAATATCTAGAGAGGCATGGCTTGTTTGTGAAGGCTTCCCCGAAGTGGTGGTAGAGGATACAGCATTTTCTATGATTTTAGCATCAAAAGGGTATAGAATTAAATATGCATATAATGTTATAGCATACGAAGCCGTTCCGCCTAACTATGCCGCTTACAAAAAGCGTGAAGTTCGATGGGTACAAGGTGATATAGAAGTTGCAAAAAAAGGAATATTACGTCGTGCTATACATTCAAAAGCAGTGCCGTTGTTTGCTAAGATTGACCTATATTCAACAGTTAGAATAATTAAAATTTTTGCCCCTTTTAGTGGTTTATTTATTTTAATATCCACTCTAGTTATGTGGGGGTTGGGATTTGAATCTACTCAATATGGTATAGTAGTAGTGCTTATGGGTCTGTTGTCCTTTGTGGTTACTTTGCTTGAATTAATTATATTTAATGCTAAATTTGAATCTTTGGGTAGAGCAATAGTTGCTACAGCTATGATATTCATTTGTGTAGGTTCTTTGGCAACATCTTATATAGGTAATGTATGTCTATGCCTTTTGGGGTATAAGCCAATATTTGTAGTAACCCCTAAGACTGGAGAAAGATTTTCTTTGTGGGGTGCATTAAAGACAAATATAGGTACTATCATATTTGTAACTATTCTATTTGTGATTACTTGGATAATTTGTGGTAATCCTGGGCCTGCTCTATTGACCTTTATATATCCACTGGCGGCAGTAGTAGTATCTTTGATGTCAAATATTTCGGTTAAGTCGCGCAACGTTGCATACAATTAAATTATATTTTTAAATAATTAAATCATATTTTTAAATAATTAAATAAGAAAAACCGACAAGAGAAGTTTAGTCCTTGTCGGTTTTTTACATTTAAATAATTTATTTTATAATAAAGTTTACAATGTTTAATTATCTAGATTGAGACTGCTCTATAGTAGAAGTCGTTTCTTCTGCTACTTGAGTATTAGTAGCAGATTGGTTTTTGCCTCCACTCTTTTTGCTGTCCCGTGATTGATTGCGCTTTATATAATATTCCTTACGCTCTTCTGGAGTCATGCTATCTATTTTTTGGCGATAGCGCATGCGAGCGAGAGCATTGCGTTCTAGTCTTTCTGCTTCCTTTTCTTCTTTATATTTTTCTAGTTCTTCTGGGGTCATTTTTGAAATTTTTTCAATTTCTTCTCTTTTCTTTCTTTCACTAAATTTTCTTTGCCTTAGTCTGTTTTTCTCTCTTTGTTCTTCGATAGTTAGTTTCTTTCTAGGAGAAGATTTACGCTTATTTTCTGTGGTAGTAGATGAAGATTTCTTTATTTGTTTGTCGTTTTGTTTTTGCTCCTCTAGTTCTCTGTACACATCTATTGGCAAAGGCAATAATAATTTGTCAAAGCTTTGCCCATATCTGTCCATTAATTTTGCAAATTTAATTACATAACTAGGTTTGAACTTTGGGCGATTTGAGACGCGAGGGGTAGGTCTAGGGGCATTTTGCCTTTTTATACCCCACGATTGTTTGCTAACGATATATTTTTTATTCTCCTGTGGGCGAGAAATCTTTGTCTCTTGCTCGGTTTTTTCTTGTTGCTGGGTGTCTATTGAAGGTTCTTTTTCAAAATCAGGGGCGCGTCGGCTAGGTATTTGGGAATATGATACTATACTTGGCATACCAAAATCTCTGATATTGATTAGGGTAAAGTCAGGCTGAATGACATAAATGCTGTGGCCTATACGTCCTTCTGTCGATGCATTTTTAAATTTTTGTAACCACTGAAAATCCATATTAGAGAAAAATTTTTGCGCAGAGCAACCTTCTACATACATTAAAATATGGATAAATGAATTATCTTGGTGATAGGTAGAACGAATACTAACAGTATCCTTCTTTGTTGATAATTTTCTAGCGTATGCATCTGCCAATTGAGAAAATGCTCGCGCAGTCTTACCTTCGACTAAGAATATAGGGAAAATGTTTTTCTCAAATTTTCTGTTTATAGCCTCGGCTTCGTGTGGAGTAATCCACTGGTCAGTATCTAGGAGTGAATCAGTTACACGAATTGCATCTGCTGTTGTATTGCGTGGACGCAATTTTTTTTCATTAGTAGTGCTATTTTGCATAGAGACCTCTTTTGTTAATTTTTATAAATTATATCTAAAAATAAGGAAAAGTCAATGCTAATTTTATTATTCAATTCTATCAAGTGTGTTTGTAAAGCAAAAAAGTTTAATTTGTAAGCCAAAACTATTGAAAATATGCTATTTTTTGTTTATAATTATATAGAAACTTAAAGTTTGATTGCGCTTGATTACTTTAATTAAGTGCTAATATTTTGGAGAGAATATGGACAAAGAATTTTTGGATAATGTAACAGCTAGTAATTTTATAGAAGAAGCTATTATTGAAGATTTGCGAGCAGGCAAAAACATAGAGGTAATTACTCGTTGCCCCCCCGAGCCTAGTGGGTATTGGCACTTGGGGCATTGTAAAGCATGGACGATAGATTTCGAGACTGCCAAAAAGTTTGGGGGATACACGAATCTGCGTATGGACGATACCAACCCAACGAAAGAAGATGGCGACTTTGCAAAAAGTTATATAGCAGATTTGGAATGGCTAGGATATAAACCTAAAAATGTGATTTACTCAAGCGAAGCATATTTCGAAAAATTTTATGACCTAGCAGTAGA
>CALWKL010000104.1 GCA_944381255.1 uncultured Clostridia bacterium
CAACAGATGGAAACACAATTGAGAATAAGAAAGTAAGCTTTGGTAACTTCTATAGTGATTTACCAAGTCCTAGTAAGGCTGGTTCAAGCTTTGCTGGCTGGTACCTAGAGAGTACCTTTCAAACCCCAATTAACAGTACTACGGCGGTAAGTACGGCGAGCGACCACACGCTATATGCTAGGTGGGTAAGTTGGCTGAATATTCATGTTAGTGGGACAAGTACAAATTATAATTCGAAAACAAAACTTGATCAGGATATTGATGAAGCTAAGATAATTATTTATCCAAATTCAGGACAATATGTAAAATCATTTTCTTTTGACAATGTAACTTTTTTTGATATCTTGTATACTGAGTATACGGTATCTGACTTGGACTTTGCAATTTCTGCTACTTACAGTGCTACCATGAAATCTAATATGTGGGGAATAGAAATAAGTTATATATATCCAAATTATTTTGTTGAACAAGGTCCAATAAATCTTTATATAGTATTGACCAATGTGCCGTATGCTAGCTTAAAGACAGCGGTCGGAGGCTCGGTAAGTGGAGTGGCTGTGAGTGCTACCAAAGGTGGTTCGGTAACAATTATAGGCGATGATTATGATAATTTATTAGATACCGATACAATAACTGTAGAAGCAAATCTATGCTTAGACGGTTATGAGTTTGTGGGCTGGTATCTTGCTAGCAATATGAGTAATTGCCTTTCTTCCGAACTAAGTGTCAGATTTGAAAAAACTAAAATTTATGAGACTCAAGTAATAGCTTTTTTCCGTCCAATAGGCAGTAATGAGACGCTCGAAGATACTTTGGATAATCAATAATTAAAAGTGGCAATATGCCACTTTTTTGTTATTAATTTTCATTTTTGAAAGGCTGGTAATTATTTTTAAAAATATTTACAAAAATTTGCAAAAATCGTTTTACAAATTAAAAAACTGTGTTGATACAAAAAACTAGGAGTAATATTGATATGCAAAGGAGTTTTACACAGAATGAGAGTCGTTTATGATTATTTGATTTCAAAATATTATTAACTAAATAAATGAAATTTGTTATATAAGAATTTAATATAACAATTGTTCTAAAAACATTTTACAAAAAACGACAAGTGTGCTAAAATAGTGGCTAAAAGTAGGAGGCCATACAAGTGCGTATTCTAGGAATAGACCCGGGTTTTGGAATAATAGGTTTTGGAGTAATTGATAAGACAAATGCGGGTATAAGTGTGGTAGACTATGGGGTTATCACCACCCCTAAAGAAATGGACTTTAATGCACGGTTACAAGTAATTTATGATAGTATGAACACGCTCATTGAGCGATTTAATCCTCAAGAAGTCGCTATTGAAGAGTTGTATTTTAATCATAATATTACTACTGGTATAAAGGTAGCAGAAGCCCGTGGCATAATATTATTGACCTTTCAACAGCACAAATTACCAATTTTTGAATATACTCCACAAGATGTTAAATTAGCACTTACAGGGACAGGTCGCGCAGATAAGAGCCAGATGCAATTTATGGTAAAGACTCTACTTCATCTACAGAAGGTGCCTAGGCCAGATGATGCTGCTGATGCTGTAGCGATTGCACTATGTCATTCACAAACAAATCAAATAATGAGAGCGAGGAATATAAGTTGATTAGTTTTTTACAAGGAATTATAGCTGACAAAGCACTAAATATGCTAACCTTAGAAAATAATGGAATAGGCTTCGAAATTTGCGTAAGCAAATTTTGCTTGGATCGAATAGGCGAAATCGGAGCTAAAGCAACGGTATATACCTATATGTATGTGCGTGAAGACGAGATTAGTCTATATGGCTTTTATGACAAGTTTGAAAAGGAAGTTTTTTCTAAATTATTATTAGTAAATGGTGTAGGGCCTAAGATGGCTATCAATATTTTGAGCGGAGTATCGGCAGAAGATCTGAGCTTTGCTATCGCTACTCAAAATATAAGTGTGCTAAAAAATATAAAAGGTGTGGGCGTAAAACTTCGAGAAAGAATAATGCTAGAGTTAAAGGAAAAAATGGACGCCTTATCACATCTTGCTAGCGTTTCTCTTACTGAAATGGAAGCTAATGATAGCGAGGCATACACAGCGACTCTCAATGTATTGATGGACTGGGGAGTGCCACGAGTGCATGCGCAAGATGTTTTGAACAAAGTATTTGAAAGCACTGATGATATGGAGAGCCTACTTGCTAAGGCTTTTAGAGAATTGGGGAAGTAATTTATGTTTGAAGATGAAGAAAGATTTATTGCGAGTACCAAATCTGATATTGATGAGGTAATCGAGAATAATTTGCGTCCTACGACTTTGGCTGATTATGTAGGTCAGCAAAAGTTTAAGGGGAATTTATCGATTTATATTCAAGCGGCGAAGGCACGTAACGAAGCGCTAGACCATGTCTTACTATTCGGCCCTCCAGGTTTAGGTAAGACAACATTGTCGCATATTATTGCGAATGAATTGGGTGCGCAGATAAAAGTAACTAGTGGTCCAGCAATTGAACATGCCGCAGATCTTGCCGCAATATTAACGAATCTTAATAAAAATGACGTACTTTTTATTGATGAAATTCATAGGCTAAGTCGAGCAGTAGAAGAGGTGCTGTACCCTGCGATGGAAGATTATGCTTTGGATTTTGTGGTAGGCAAAGGTCCCGCTGCCAAAAGTATTAGATTAAAAATTCAACCTTTTACTTTGATAGGTGCTACTACACGAGCAGGTATGCTCACAGGGCCATTGCGTGATAGGTTTGGAGTATTAGGTAGACTTGAACTATATGAGCCAGACGAGCTAAGTCAAATTCTTTTGCGCTCTGCTAAAATATTAAATATAGATATAGATAACGATGCGGCAAAACTAATAGCAAAATCATCGCGAGGCACTCCGCGTATTGCCAATAGATTTTTAAAGCGTATTCGTGATTATGCTGACGTTATGGGTACAGGAGTAATTGATGTAGATATAACACAAAAAGCCCTGAAAATGCTGGAGGTAGATGAGTTGGGATTAGATGCTGTAGACCACAGATTGCTTACTGCAATTATAGATAAATTTGCTGGTGGTCCAGTAGGACTAGATACTTTATCAGCGGCTACTGGGGAGGAGGCTACCACCATAGAGGAGGCTTGTGAACCTTTCCTTATTCAAAAAGGTTTTATTGCACGTACTAGCAAAGGTAGGGTCGCTATGCCTCTAGCATATCAACACTTGGGTCGAGTTTTGCCGGAAAACAAAGAAAAAGAGCTGAGAGAATTCGCAAAAGAGGAAATTGTAGATTAACTTTCAAAATTTAATTGCATAAAATCGAGTTTTATGCTAATATTTACTTATAATTTTATAAAGGAGATAAAATGATTAGTACTTTATTAAGTTCGACAAATGGTGGCAGTGCTGCTACTTGGATTGTACTTGTTGTGCTATTAGTTATTCTGGTGGTTATGTATGTTTTGAGCGCCATTAGACGTAAAAAATATAACCAAGAAGTTGTAGCTATGTTAGACGCACTCAAGCCTGGCGATAAGATTAAGACTTATAGTGGTATTTACGGTACTATAGTATCTATTCGTGAGACTACAGATGGTAAAGTAGTTACCCTAGAGACAGGCGATGACAAGCACAAAAGTTATACTACTGTTGATGCAAATGTTATCTATTGCTTGGACAAGAAGCAAGATGTTGTGCGTGATGTAGAAGGCAACATCATTGAGCCAGCAGACATGGCTGATGCTACTGAAGCTAAAGATACTGCAAAAGAGCAGGACACTGCTGAGACCGACAGTAATGATGCCGACGCAGATAGTATAGACGCAGAGGAAGAGCCTGTAAAAGAGCCTACTAAGAAGACTCGTGGCCGTCCTAAAAAAGAATAAAAGTACTCATAAATAAAGAGTACTTTATTTTTGTTATAAGAAAACCACAGGATAGCCCTGTCCCGTGGTTTTCTTATAACAAAAAAGGCTAGGGTTATTGTGGGGTGCACCCCATAAGTACTCCTTGTTTTAAAATACCCTAAAAATCAATTAAAAGGAGTAACAAATGAGTGCAAACTACTATGGTCGGATCAAAAATTGCGTTAAGTAGAGTTACCAATAACTTGTTTAAAGTAACTAATAAAGTTTTTGAGAAAGCTGCTTGGAAAAGCTTGGGCATAAAATTTTTGTTCAGACTTTTAGGGAAATCGGCAGGAGTTTTTAGGCAAATATATTAGAATTACTTTCCAAAGATTTATCATTTTTTTTGTTGATATTCAGTTTCGGTTTGACCTATGTTACTTGGGTTAGTATTTTCTTTTTGTATTGTATTATTTTGATGCTGAAGTTGCCCAAATATTCTCCACAAATAATCAGAAACATATTCATTTTTAGAAAGTTCAATTTTTATTGTTGCTCGTGGATCATTTACACTATAAGGGTAATGTTCTGGAATCATAGAACTAAATTTTTCAGCAAATTCTTTTCCACTTCCACGATTTAACA
>CALWKL010000105.1 GCA_944381255.1 uncultured Clostridia bacterium
TTAATAGTAACTATAAATAACAAATTTAAAAGTTATTTTTTGACAAGATGAGTAGTTTTACAAAAAATCAAACTATAGAAAAATCGATAGCAAAAAAATATCAATATCTTTAAAATAGTATATTTAAATTAATAATATATAACATTAATAACTATTATTTTCTAATATTTATTAATAATATAGCAAACAATAAGATAAGATTTTTGAAAGGCAAAAATGAGATTATTTATAGCTGAAAAACCCGAACTTGGTAGAGCAATTGCAGAAGGACTAGATGGCAATTATAAAAACGGAGAAGGACATATACAAAAAGGTAATAATATTGTTACTTGGGCTTTTGGACATATTCTAGAGCTTGCTAAACCTGAAGAATATGATGAAAAATATAAGTTGTGGAAACTTGAAGACTTACCACTACCCATTAAAGAATTTAAATATTTGCCCAAAAAAGAAAGTAAAAAACAATTAAAAATTATTTGCGATTTAATCCATAACGACAAGATTACTTCTATTGTAAATTGTGGGGATGCGGATGATGAGGGTCAAATTCTTGTTGATGAAATTATTCAATACTCCAAAACTTCTAAACCTGTATTTAGGGTTTTAATTAATGATTTAACACCAAAAGCAGTAAAAGAAGAAATAGCAAAAATTAAGCCAAATGCAGATTTTAAAGGAATGAGCGAAAGAGGTTTTGCAAGAAGTCAAGCAGATTGGATAGTAGGCATAAATCTTACTAGGGCGTATACCATAATGGCACGAAAAAATGGATATGATGGTGTTTTAAGCGTAGGTAGAGTTCAAACACCTATTTTGTCTCTTATAGTTAATAGAGATAAAGAATTTGAAAATTTTAAAAGTATAGATTATTATTCCTTGCTAGGTGATTTTAAGATCAACAATAATACTATTAAAGCAAGATTGAAAACAGAAGATAAAATTTTAGATGAAAATTTAGCTAAAGAGATCAAAGAATATTGTGAAAACCAAAAGACAAAAATTAATTTAAAAATAGAAAACAAAAAAGAATATCCACCGCTACCTTATAACCTACTTGTTTTACAAGCTGAATGTGCAAAACTTTTTGGTTTTAGCCCTGATAAAACATTAGAAATAACTCAAAATTTAAGAGAAAAACACAAGGCTATAACTTATAATAGATCAGATTGTCAATATTTACCTGAAACCATGTTTGAACAAGCACCAAATATTTTAAATATTATAAAGGAAAATTTAAATTCTAATGATGAAATTCAAGCTCTCATTGCTAGCAGTGATTTAACAATAAAAAGCAAGGCTTTTAACGATGCTAACATTTCAGCACACTATGGAATAATACCTACCCAAAACAAAATTTCATCGCAATTAACTCAAGATGAATTAGTCGTTTACAATCTAATCGCTAAAAGATTTATTATCCAATTCTTTCATCCTAGAGAATATCAAACTACTACAATTAATTTAGAAGTAAATCAAAGAATTTTTACCGCTACTCAAAACAAGACAACAAAAAGTGGTTTTAGAAGTCTTTGGCAAAATATAGATAGCGAAGAGGAACAAGAAAATAATGAGAATGATATAAACGATTTATCTATCTTAAAAAATGGTGATATTGCAAAATGCTCTTTGATACAAATTGAAAAAAAGCAAACAAAGCCACGCCCTTACTACACTATGACAACGCTACTTAAAGATTTAAATAGTGTCGCAAAGTATGTGTCTGATGAAAGAATTAAAAAATTACTGATTGAAAAAGACAAAGACAAAAAAGGTGAAAGTGGTGGTATAGGAACACCTGCAACAAGATCTAATCATATAAAAACATTAATTGAAAGAGAGTATATAGAAGTAAGTAAAGATAAAAAACAAATTATCAAATCCACTAAAAAAGGTAGAGATTTAATTAAACTTTCTCCAAAATCACTTATTACTCCTGACATGACAGCATTGTGGTTTGAGCAACAAAAAATGATAGAAATATCAGAATTAAGAAGAGAACAATTCTTAGAAGAAATCACAAAAGAAGTAATTAGCGAAATTCAAAGAATTGATAAAAATCAAGAGTTTAAAATACTAGATAATGAAAACAAACCAAAAATTCAATGTCCGCAATGCAATAAAGGATTTTTAACCAAACGAAAAGGGAAATATGGAAACTTTTGGGGTTGTACTGAATTTAAACAAGGTTGCAAAGCCATTTATCGTGATAACAAAGGCACACCAAACTTTGAAACAAAACAAGCAAGCAACGATACTACTCATAAATGTCCGCAATGCAATAAAGGATTTTTACAAAGAATAAAAAGTAAAAATGGTAATAGTTGGTGGTGGGGTTGTAGTGAATTTAAACAAGGTTGCAAGGCTATGTATTATGACGATAATGGAAAACCTAAAATAATAAATGTATAATATTAATAAATATTAATTTATTTTAATTAATATTAATAAATAATATTTTTCAAATATAAAGAATTTTATGATTATGTAAAAATATTTTTTGAGAGGAGGTAAATTATGGAAGAAAAAAATAAATATAATC
>CALWKL010000106.1 GCA_944381255.1 uncultured Clostridia bacterium
TGCTTCTTTAGGGGAATCTCCAAAGGGTATCACCGTTAGTGATTTGCGTAATGGCGACCATATTATAGAGACTCTCGAGGGTAGAATCAAAGGTCGTGTAACTGTTGACCCTATTATCAATCAAGCAACTGGAGAGGTTATCCTAGGTGCAAATGAATTGATTACTCCAGAGATTGCTCAGAGAGTAGTCGCTGCAGGAATAAAAGAGGTAACTATCCGTACTCTATTGACATGTAAATGTAAGCAGGGTGTATGTGCAAAATGTTATGGTCGTGATATGGTAAGTACAGGGCTTGTAGAAGTCGGTGAGGCTGTAGGTATTATAGCCGCTCAATCAATCGGTGAGCCTGGTACACAGTTAACGATGCGTACCTTCCACTCTGGTGGTGTAGCATCAGTAAAGGATATTACTCAAGGTTTGCCTCGAGTTGAAGAATTGTTTGAGACTCGTAGACCAAATGATGCCGCAATAGTTAGCGAAGTAGGCGGTAAGGTACACATCGAGGAAGTAAACAACAGAAAGTGTGTACAAGTGCATACTTCAAATGGTGATGTACAATATTTGTTGCCTGCTAAGAGTGTAATGACAGTAGTAGAAGGACAAATTATTGAGCCTGGTACTCCTCTTATCGAAGGAAGTATTTTCCCTCAAGACATACTGCGTACTCGTGGTGTAAAAGATGCTCAAGAGTACTTGTTACGTGAAGTTTTGTCAGTTTATAAATCTCAAAGCGTTCCACTTGATGCAAAGCATATTGAGATTATCATAAGACAAATGATTCGTAGCGTAAGAGTTGAAACTAGTGGAGACACAGATTTAATTCCTGGTGATATCTTGGACATTAATGACCTAGAAAATATTAACTTAAAGGCTATAATGGCTGGTCGTGCCCCTGCAAGCGCTAGACGTATATTGCAAGGTTTGACTAAGGCGAGTCTATCAACCAACAGCTTCTTGTCTGCTGCATCATTCCAGGAGTCTAGTAGAGTGCTTACCGATGCCGCTATCAAGGGTAAGGTTGACCATCTCGTAGGATTGAAGGAAAATGTCATTATTGGTAAGCTTATCCCTGCTGGTACAGGACTTAAGATTTACAACACTGTTAATCCTACCGTATACCAAAAGGTAAATGATGAGGTAGAGAATAAGACTTCAGAAGAAAATCAAGAACAGAAAAAATTAAGAGTTGACCCTTCTGATGGATTATCTGATACCGATCTAGATTCATTTGATCTTGGACTATAATTTATAAAATTTGCTAATGCATTTTAATATGTTAGTTTATTAAAGTTCATATGATTAATAATAAAAAAATATCTCTCGTGCAGAGATATTTTTTTTATTTTGCTTAAAATTATTGCGAAATTTAGCAAATTATGATACACTTTTTACAGAAGTATATCTTTTGAATTTGCAGTTTTTTATTTTAAGTTCGTTCGGGAGGTAATTATGGCTTTGATAAACACAAGTCTAGGTAAATCTCTAGGAATGACAATAGGTACCATTGTACTCTTCCTAACTTTCTTAGCAAGTGTGAGTTTTGTAGCCAGTCCGCCTTCAATCGCTATTACTGAATCAAATAGTTACTACACGCAGTTAAATCAGCAATCACAAAAATTTTATGATGTGCTGTATGATATGTACAACAAAGGGAATCTCAAATCAGGCAATTATGAGTTTGACCTAATTGATAATGAGGTTGTGAGCATAGAGCAACTAAAAGCATATGAAGAGGGAAATGATGCTCTTATTCAAGATTTGGATATAGCAAAGACTGCTTTTTCATTAGATTATAATGTTTTTTATGTTGATTTTGATAAAATTGGACTTAGTATTGGCACAAAAGATAATGTTTATGTGGCAACATTAGGGACGGGAAGAAACGATAATTATCTAAGGACATATTTTAATAATCAGGTAGATTCATCTATTGAAGAATATGAGGCTAGTCTAGAGAGCCTAATTGCAGGCATAGAGAATAAAGTAGCCTCAGTCGAGCAAATTAGCGAGATAAATTCTGCAATATTATCCAAAGTTTCCTTTGGGTATTCTTTTGATGGAGAGTCTTCATCTACACAAAAAAATGCTTTGGCTGATACTAACTACGGGGCACTAGTTTTGGGTTCTGCTGTGTATGAAGGTTACGCACGAATTTTAAAAGATGTGTTAGACTCATTTGATTACAAAAATATGCTAGTGCGTGGTTATGTACTAAATGAAAATGAAACGTATCAACCTGCTATGTGGAATTATGTTCAAGTTAATAATTTATGGTATGCAATTAATATAGGACTGAATGCTCAAAGTGATAATCCAGAAGAATTTTTACTCGTGGGTGCAGACAAGATGAAATATCGCCATTTGGTAGCAGAGATTGCTTGCGATGATAGTAAAAACTTTACTGTTCCTACTCTTAATTCACAAGATTATGGTTATATTGAAGGTATTGAGTATAATCTTAATTATCAAGATAATTTGATTATTGAAGCTAGTTACTTAAATAAAAATGCTACAGATTTAAGTAATATGGGATACTATCTAGCACTCTCCACTAGCACTATAGGTAGTACATTAGAAAATATCGTTTGGGATAATTGGATAGCAGTCAGTCTAGCAAATATTGATAATTCTGGAGAGTATTTTGGCAGTATTACAGATAGTGAATCGTCAACCAGTATTATAATTTCAAATGATATTCCTTTTGTGCGTTTGGCTATTTTAGATTTTTCTCCAGACGATAGTACAGGGATTTATGGTAGTATAGATGAAGAAAATATAAGTATTATTACTCCTATTATAACAAATGAAAAAAATTCTAGTTATATATCAGCACCTACAGTAAAGAAAGTAGCGCCACAATTAGGCACAACTTTGAGTGCTGATAGAGCATATACCTTTGTAATAGAGTATGATGAGCCACTTGTCAAGGTCGCAGATACCGAAGAAGCTGGCGTTAAGGTTACTATTAGCCGTGGGGATAGAATACTTGAATGTAGTAATTTTTTCTGGAATGGTGCAGAAACAATTACTTTTGATTTTACTCCTAGTGCTTTGTATAACGACAACTTCGCTTGGTACACTTTTTCTGTCGTAAACCTAGTTGGCTCCAAGAGCCGTTTGGTACCGGAAAATGTAACATACTATTTTCAAAAAGATAATATATCAGTGTCAACACTTAGTACCAAGTGGGGGGACGGTAATGTCTTGGGACTTGCTAAGAATAACAATTTAGATTTATCAAAATGGACTTTGGGTGATTCTTATACAGTCTCTAATACTCCTCTGTTTTATCGTGAAGTAGCATTAGTCTCTAGTCAGGTATCAATGAGTATTCGCCAAGAAATCATAGATAAGATACTTTTGCTTAATGAAAATTTAAATTCTAATGATATTTTGAAATCGCAGTGCTATTCTGCTTCCCTTAGCCTTGGTGGAGAATTGGTTAATCTAAATGGCCATACTATAAACATTTTTTTCCCAAATGCAGAGCAGGATAAATCGTATCTTGTATATGTATGTCCACAAAATGCTGACAATACTCTTGATTTAAATAATATGAAGTTATTGAATAACTTTATTTATAATGATAAAATTATCGTTGAGACTAGTGAATTTGGCATATTTATGTGTCTAGCAGTAGATAAAAACAAGATTAATAGTGATACCCATTCAATTTTAGTTAATAATCTTACTGGCAATGGAAAGGCAATAGTTAAGATGAATAGCTCAGTGTTAACCGATATTGTAAATCTAAATCTTGACCAAAGCATAATAGTAGAGTTTTCGCCTGATAATGACTACATTCTTGATTTCTGTCTAATAAACGGGGAAGAAATAGAGGTTAAAGATAATCAAATCGTACTGTCATATAATAATATAAAAGAGAGCAATGTGCTCGATTGTGCCTTTGTTTCAAATAGGGTAGCAAATTATGAGTCAACATTAGGTGTAGACAGCCTATTCAAATCTAATATTAAAAATCAATACTCTATACCTAGTACAAATCTAGCATTGATAATCTGCGTTATTTGTTCGATAATTGTAGTTGTTGGTCTAATTCTTACTTACATAGTCTTAAGAGTAATTGATTTCAAAAAAGATAAAAAGTTAAAATATAATTAAAAAGGTCGTGAATTAGCCTTTCGTTTGGTAAACTCGCTGACCTTTTATTTTTTTGCTGTAGATTTTGAATTTTTCTTTTTTTGATTAGGTTTACTTTCGTTTGAGTTGCTAGCACTAGAGTCCTCTTGTGGCGCGTCTTCGTCATCGCTATTGTTTTTACTATCTTGCTCTTTTTCTAAATCTTCTTCTGATTCAGATTCTTCTGTATCTTGCTGTTCTTTAAATTCTTTTGGGGTATATACACGCCCTTTTTTGATAGGTAGCGCAATTAGTGAGCAAATTGTAGCGAGACCGATTATAACATATAAAAATCTACTTACGAAATGTGCTTGGCTACCGAAAATTCCTGCTATTATGTCAAATTGAAATAGACCTATACAAAACCAATTTATGCCACCGACACAAACTATTAAAAAAGTTATCAAAAAAAACATTCAATCTTACTCCTCTATCATTAGACTAGTTCAAAATGCAATTTTTATGCAAAAAATAATAAAAAATAGGCAATAAAATTGAAATTTTACAAATATAGACAACAATAAACTATGTGCGACAAAAATTGTCCTTTTTTTATAAAAAAAATAATTGCTAGATTTTAAGTCAAGATTTATACTTTGAGTACTAATTAGAGCGAACATTATTTATTGCGCTCGGTATTTTAGTAAATTTATAATTTTTTAGGAGAGAAAGATGCAAAAAATAAAATTGGCAGTTATTGATGATAGTACGCAAACAAAAGAAGTTATAAAAAATAATTTTGAAAATGATGAAAATTTTGATATCGTTTATTTTGATGGCGATGGAGCAAATGCTTACCAAGAGATTGCTAATACTAACCCTGATGTTGTTTTGCTAGACCTAGTGTTGCCCAACAAAGATGGCTTGGCTGTTTTGGGTGAATTAGGTGCATTGAATGATAAACCCAAAGTTATGGTAACTACTGCTTTAACTAATGAAAATTTTGTTAAAAAAGCTGTGGAATTGGGCGCAAATGACTACATCGTTAAACCTTACGATGTAGAAATGCTAAAGCAGAGAATAAAGTCTGTAGTGATGGGAGATAATACCGAAGTAAGCAATACCCAAAAGCATATTGATGAAGTGTTTGGGTCAAATCATTCAACCAGTCGTATAATAAAAAATCGTAGTCTTGAAGAACGAATTAGCAACATTTTTATTATGGTAGGTATCCCAGCACATATCAAAGGCTATCAGTTTTTGCGCGAAGCAATAAAAATGGCTATAAATGAACCAGAGATTGTTAATAGTATTACCAAAAAACTTTATCCTAGCATTGCAGAAAAATTTGGTACTAGTGCTAGCAAGGTTGAGAGGGCAATAAGGCATGCAATAGAAGTCGCTTGGAATCGTGGTAAAATTGAAAATATAAATGATGTTTTTGGACTGCGAGTATACGATAGTAATGAGAAGCCAACTAATGGCGAGTTTATTGCTTTGGTAGCCGACAAAATGATAATCGAAGGTTGTTAAAAAATTTTTATAAAAGTACACAAAAATAGTTTACTTTTTGGAAA
>CALWKL010000107.1 GCA_944381255.1 uncultured Clostridia bacterium
AAAGCGGGGCGGTGATTTCTGGCCCAGAGTATCGCGACCCAAATAGTTTTATCCCAGGGGATATGAGACGCTCTCACCCAGAAAAAAATTATAATAAATTTGTTTACAAAGATGAATTAGGGCTCGATAAAGAGGCATATTTAACTAATGAAGAAATGAATTTCATGTATTCTCAAGGTTTAGATGTCGGTACTTATATTAACGTGTACCAGAAAGAGTTCAATTATGACAGAGGTCAAATGGAACTTGAGAACACAGCACAAATGCAAGGTGCTCCTGCAACTCAAGAGGCTGATATGTCTATGCAGATGAGCTATAGTCAAGGTGGAAATAACTAGATTATAAAGGGGATAATTATGGATTATAGATTTTATGACCGTGATTTAGACTTCTTGGACAAAATGGAAATTAATTTTACCGTGAATGATTTAAAGAGACGCTTCGGTATTGAATTGAAAACGCAAGACCCACACACAGACAAGAAGGAGTTAGAGCCACAAGGGGACGCAGTAAGTATAGAAAATGTCGAAGAACCTGATGTATGCAAGCACAAAATAGACAAACCAGAGTACGATATATATGATTCTTCTATTGCAAATGCTCAGTTAGCCGAATTTAAGCGTGCGTCTATTACACAGGAACAAGGCGATAGCAATATAGAAGGTAATATTTCACAAGATATTCAGCAGGATAAAAATTAGTAGCAGGTTTACATAACCTGCTTTTTGAAGTTTGGGAGATAGAATATGTTTAAAAGGGAAATGAATCCTAATCTGTTCGATTTTTTGTCAGTTTATTGTTCAGAAGTTTATGGTGAAAAAATATTCGGCGAAAATTGGAAATCGTACGAGAGCGTACTGGTAAATGGGGAAATACCAGATGAAATGTTGAATAACATAACTTATCTTGATATACCTGTTGCTCAATACGATATTCGCTCTTTGGAGGGTATCCAAAATTTAACAAATTTGCAATCAATCAAAATTGTAGGTATCGATGAATATCAGGCATTAAGTAAATACGGAAAGTGCAATCCTGATGATTTGGGAATACTGGAGAGCAAATTAGAGTCCTATGTACGTAGAGGACAAATAAAGGATATTACACCATTATATTCTTGTAAAAATTTGACTTATTTAGATTTGAGTAATCAACGGGGAATAACCGAAGTCGACCTGTCTCAATGGCCTTATTTAGACGATTTAAAAATGAATAGTTGTACTTCATTATCCAAGGTTGTAGGATTACAAAATACAGAAAGTTTAAAAAGATTAAGCAATTCTCCCTTTGATTCTGTCTCATTGGATTTGCGAGGGTGTGATACGTTAAAATTAGTAGAAGGTTTACCGCAGTTTGCAAGAAAATTAGCGACTAGACCAGATAATCTGTTATCTACATTATACCTACCTATTAACACTTATGTTTTTATGAGTAACAACCCGAATTCTGGACTAGCAGAATTTTCGAGTATTATAAGTAACTTACCTAATTCAAATTGTGTGCTGTGGTCGGATAATGCAGATTATTTAAACCTAGAAGAAGGGGCTCTGACTACTCAACAGGCTGAAATTTTAAAGGCACGAATCGATACTATTATTGATACTGTGTGCAAAGATTCTAATGCTGATTTACAAAATATTTACAATATATATAAATGGATAACTCATAATGTAGAATATGATTTTCATGGCTTAAATTTTGAGAAAAGCGGCGGATTGTCTATTTTTGATAGAATGCAAAGTTTTGTGCGAAAGGTCGCAGAAAATTCAGATGATTTTAAAAAATTAGATAAAAAATTATCGTCAGGCTATCAAAAAATTTCTAAACTTGTAAATTGGGACCCTATAGCGTCTCGTAGAGAAGCGGCTAAAAACAAGTTGGATAAGAGCACAAATACATTGCGTACTAGTTACGATACATTTTTTAACAAAAAGGGTGTTTGTGCTGGTATAAGTAACTTGTTTAACATTATGCTTGCTGACATAGGCATAGTATCTGAGAGTAGTTATTGTGCCACGGTATTCAAGGATAAAGATAATAAGTCACAGATTGAATTGCATCAAATAAGCTCTTGTAAATTAAAGGCAAAAGATTCTAAAGGAAGAATGGTAACAGCGAGATATTTTTTTGACCCTACATGGGACTTGTGGAGGGAAAATCCTAAATTTTTTGGTATGACTCGACTGGAGATAGAAAAAACTCATTATCTTAATCCTATTCATAGCGCAACACCTATTGGACTATCTATGCAACACATTGTAAGAAAATTAGAAAATTCTTCTGCTGTTATAAAAAACCATAGCATAGGTGCGAGAGTACGCAAAATGCAAAGAGATAAATCTAAAGAACTAGAGAAAAAATTTTCTAAATATATGGATAGTTTAAAAATTTTTGACCAAAACTCAACAAGAAGAGATTTTAAAGATAATTGGCAAAATAACAATTTCAGAAGTAGTGGAGAGCAGGATAGTCAAAGGTTGCAAGGCAATCCTTTGCAAAATGGGCAACAGATACAAGGTGAAGTACCTTTAGATAGATTATCTAATAGTAACGAAAATGGCAAGGACGGCAATGGTACTGTTGCTTCTACTCAAAATGGTGCACAAGTAGAGCAGTCTAGCTCTTATCAAGAAGAAGCTATGTGTCGTTAAAAAGATTATTTATATCTAGTTAATTTGGCTGTTTTTAATTAAATAACTTCAGTGAGTAAATTAATTAGAATTATGCTAGACTTAAAATAAGGAGAAAAATAGTGAGCAAGATACCATTTGCGATGGACGCCGAAACTGTGTATTCTGAGTATAATACTACAAGACAAGGCTTAAATAATGTAGAAGCAAAGAAAAGACTAGCAGAATATGGAAATAATGAGCTGACTGCAGGTAAGCAAAAGAGCAGTATTAGGCGCTTCTTTGAGCAATTCAAAGATTTTATGCTAATTATTTTGATAATTAGCGCATGCGTAACTGCAATTATCGCTTTAGTACGACACGAATACAGTGATTTGATAGATAGTGGAATAATATTAGCAATAGTAATCATAAATGCTATCATAGGCTTCGTACAAGAAAGCAAATCTATAGATGCACTTGCCGCTCTGCGTAAAATAAGCGCTCCCACAGCTAGAGTTTTCCGTAATGGTCAAATCGTAGAAATCTTAGCTAGAGAGGTAGTGCCCGGGGATATAGTGTACTTTGAGGCGGGGGATATAGTATGTGCAGATTGTTATCTAGTCGAAGCACACAGTTTGCGAAGTGATGAAAGTTCGCTCACTGGAGAGTCTGTCGAGGTAGAAAAAGAGGCTAATATCGCTTTACCTGTAGGCACGGTGGTAGGAGATAGGAAAAATTTACTCCATTCTGGCTGTGCTGTAACTTATGGTCGTGGTGTAGGTGTGGTAGTCGCAACTGGTATGAATACCGAAATGGGCAAAATTGCCAAAATGCTAGATGGCGGAGAGGAGGAGCTGACTCCTATCCAGAAGAAACTAAAAAGCTTAGGCAAGACTATCACTTATGGTGTAGTAATCGTCGCTTTGCTAGTATTTATTGTGAATGTAGTAATTGGTGGACAAGATTTTGTTACTGCACTTATGCTAGCTATTGCTCTAGCTGTAGCTGCAATTCCAGAAAGTCTGCCTGCTGTAATTACCATAATTATGTCTTTAGGCGTATCGAATATGAGCAAAAAGCGTGCAATAGTCAAGAAACTGCACGCAGTAGAAACACTAGGCTCATGCCAAATTATTTGTACTGATAAGACTGGTACGCTTACCCAAAACAAGATGACTGTAGAGGCTTTTTTTGCGAACGGCAAAATTTATGAAAAAGAAAATTTAACTAAATTGCGTAGCCTGCATTTTTTCAATTGTATGGTGCTATGTAATGATTCTACTAGGCAAGGCGACAAGTATCTAGGAGACCCTACAGAAACTGCACTTTTGGTAGTAGCGACAAAGTGTGGTCATGAAATTGAGAATATGCGAGATAAGTACCCTCGCAAGAATGAAATTCCATTTGATAGTATGCGTAAACTTATGACTACGATAAATGAAGTGAATGGGGAGTTTTATGCGTATACCAAGGGCGCTCCTGATGTGGTGATTAAAAATTGTACTCATTACGAACTGAATGGAACCGTCCAGCCTATGACAGAAAAAGTTAGGGCGGAAATAAATGCGAATATAAACCAATTATCTAGTCAAGGTCTGCGCTCACTAGCATATGCATATAAACAGCATAGCGCACCTAATCTAGAAAAAAGTGATGAGACAAGAATGACCTTTTTGGGATTGTCAGCGATGCGAGACCCACCAAGACCGGAGACCAAAGATGCTGTGGCAACCTGTATATCTGCGGGTATAAAGCCGATTATGATAACGGGCGACCATGTATTGACCGCTCAAGCAATTGCTACTGAAGTAGGCATATTCCATGACGGCGACAAAATTCTAACAGGTGCCGAACTTGACGCTATGAGTGATGATGATTTTAATATACTTCTACCTCATATTACCGTATACGCTCGAGTAAGCCCACAAAACAAATTGCGTATTGTCAACGCATGGAAAGCTACAGGCGCAGTGGTGGCAATGACTGGTGATGGAGTAAATGATAGCCCTAGTATCAAGGCAGCGGATATCGGTGTAGGTATGGGCAAGACAGGCACCGAGGTTACGAAGAGAGTGTCAGATGTAGTACTTACTGATGATAATTTTGCTACTATTGTAGGTGCAGTGAGTGAGGGTAGGCGAATATATACCAATATCAAAAAAGTTGTTCAATTTTTATTTGGTACCAATATAGTTGAAGTGCTTACTATACTTTTGATAACTTTAATTTATCCTACATTAGGGTTTCTAACTGCTATGCAAATATTATTTGTAAATTTAGTTACCGATTCTCTACCTGCTATCTCTCTAAGCGTAGAGAGTGAAGAAGCTGACAATATGCGACGACCACCAAGACCTAGAAAGGATAACTTCTTTACAGGTATTTGGGATACAATGCTAGTGCAGGTAATATGGCAAACAGCCTTGATAGTTGGTGCATTTGCTATAAGTTATGCTATCCTTGGCGACCATACAATATCTACTACAATGTCATTCTTGATTTTGGCGACATCACAATTATTCCATATTGTAAATGTCCGTCATCAACATAGTTTGTTTGTAAGTAAAGTATTTTCAAATAAAGTATTCTGGTTTACCTTGGTTATATCATTTGGAATAATATTTGCGGTTGCTCTGATACCTCCAGTGGCAGTAACATTTGGATTAACTCAATTGACTTTTGTGCAATGGCTGATAGTATTTGGATTATCTTTTAGTATAATACCTATTATTGAACTTTACAAGCTTATAAAATATTCTATTTTAAAAAGAAAGAAAAAAAATCCATAAAAATTTACTAAAAATATAATAAAATTAAAAATGTATGTAGTATGTGCAATATAATATTATGCAAATAATTAAAGATAAAATTATAAAGCAAAAGTACTTATATTTGACTTAAATTTTATTATTAATTAATAATTAATCGTATAAAATTTATATTATTTTTATTGATTTTTAATAAAATTTTAGATATTTAATAAATTAACGCAAAATTAAAATTTTTACTAAATTTATTATCTAGACAAAATAAAAAAGACTATTATTAGTCTAGTCGCTTTTAAACAAGCAGAATAATTAAGAGTATATAAAACAAGTATATACTCTTTTTATTTTCAAAAATGGCAAAAAATTACAAAACAAGAATCAATCAAAGATTTGGTTATAAATTTTTAAGTAACAAAAGTTTTTAACCCTTGACAAATGATTGTTTTATAAAATAATTTAAAAAGAAATACCAAGTTTAAAATTTAATATAAAATTTGATTTTTATCAATTTCTTTCATTAAAGATTTCATTAAATCGTGCATTTCAGTAATTTCTTTTAAGTATTTATCTAACTCTTTTATTGTAGATTCTTCATAATTAATCTTGCTATGACCGATATATTTTTTTGCAAGGTTTGACAATCTTTTTGTTTCCTTAGTTGCTTTTAACTTCTTTGCACTTTCTCTTATACCACTAGCAGTAACCTCTCCAAGGATACTTTTAATCGTATCAATTTTAGCTTGTCTGTCTTTTTTGTATTCTTCAACTTCTTTTTTATGTTTAGTTGTCAAATAATCTGGGTTTATTAAAATAAGTGTCTGAATATCTTTTATCAATTTAGGATTTGCTTTGTAAATCAAACTATATGATGAACTATCGGCATAATTTAGGAAACATTTAAGTGCTTCAT
>CALWKL010000108.1 GCA_944381255.1 uncultured Clostridia bacterium
CTTAAAAAATGCACTATCTTCTATAACTGTATTGGTGGCGATTCTAATATTTGCGACGTTTCGCTTGATATTTTAGACGGCGTTACCGATAGAGATATCAATAGGCAAATCAAACCTATGCTTAACAAGAACGACCATTTCAAAAAGAATACGGTAATCGTTTCAATAAAAGAATACTTACAGGACTTACTAGTACTTAGCGATAACGAAAAAGAATTTGTTAAAGAGTTTGCTTCTAAAAGCTATCGACCTGAACTTTTATTTGAAGATAAAGAAATTGTAGAACGCATCTCCGCGCACCCAATGGCATTATGGCGCGTGAGAGAAAATAATAATTAAAACTTTTATAAATATGACGGTAATTGTCGTATTAAATGTGGTAAAATTGCTTATGCAATTTTAAGGCAAAGGAGAAAGCTATGAAATTAGGTAAATTAAAAGAGGTAAACATTAGAAAAGTTTGGGGACATGAGCAATACGGATTCGTGGCTTTCTAATGAAGAGAATATTAATGAATTAGGCGAAATATTAGGTTTGAATTTGACCGATATAAAATCGGAACAGTTTGTCGGTAATTATCGTTGCGATATTATTTGTAAGGATGAAATTTCTGAAAAAGTAGTTTTAATAGAGAATCAACTTGAAGCAACTAATCACGACCATTTAGGTAAAATTATTACATACGCTTCAGGTTTGGATGCCGCTGTTGTTGTATGGATTGTGGAGTCGGCGCGTCAAGAACACGCCAGTGCTATTGAGTGGTTGAACAAGCATACGGATAATACGGTTGATTTCTTTTTGCTTGAAGTTCACGCTTATCAAATAGGAGACTCGCAACCTGCGCTACAATTCAAAATTGTTGAACAACCTAATGATTTTGCAAAAAATATTAAGTCGTTATCAAAAATTTCTGAGGTTGGAGAGGTTTTTGCCAAAACAATGTCAAATCGTTTAGACTTTTGGACAAGGTTTAATGAGTTTATAGATAATAACGGTAAACCTTTCAATAAGCATAAAGCAACGACGGACCATTGGTATAATGTTGCTAGGGGTTCTTCTAAGTGTCAAATCTCAATAGATTTAGTAAACAAAGAACATAAAATCAGAGTTGGAGTTTGGATTCCTGATTGTAAAGAATTATATGACAAGTTTTATGAAAATAAAGAAGAAATTCAAGCAAATATTTCTTTCCCTCTCTCTTGGGATAGGTTAGATATGAAAAAAGCATCGTTGGTATGTTCTTACATAGATGGACTTAATTTTGAAGATAATTCTAACTACAATGCTTTAATGTCTCAAATAGTAAAAAGAGTTGTTGAACTGAAAAACGTTTTTAAAAAGTATTTGTAAATTTAAGAGACGAAAGTGTTAATTGTATGCTTTTTAAAATAAAAACAATGGAAGATAATTATTTTTTTAAAGTATCGTTTTTGCGTAGTGTTTCATAAATATTTTTGAGAATTTTAACAATTTCTTTTTTGTTTTTATTTTTTAATAAATTAAAAAGTATTTGAGGTTTCATGTATATAAATATAGACACTAAGGAGAAAAATATGAGTAAAAGAACGATAATTCATATCGCTGATGCACACATTTCGAAAGCATATAGTTCGCAAACTAGCGAAATGTTAAAAGCATTAATTAAAGATATTAAAAATCAAGCTGAGGGAAATATTGATTTTATAATATTTAGTGGTGATTTAGTGCAATCTGGGAAAGAAGAAAATTTTTCTTTTGCGCTAGATAGTTTTATTATGCCTTTATTACAAGAAACAGGGGTGTCAGAAGATAGGTTTATTTATGTACCAGGAAATCACGAAGTGGATATTGACAAAATTGATAATGATTTTGCAATTGGGTTTACTGATAGAATCTTGAGAGACGGAGTAAAGGATGAAGATTTTAAAAACTTAAATGTGCAAAATAGGTTAAAAGGATTTTTCTCTTTTAGCGAATTATTTTTTAAATGGAATCAAGAAGAAGTTGCTATTTCTCGTAAAATAGAATTAGATGGGATTACTTATGGAATTTCGTATGTGAATACGGCGTGGAATTCTGCTGGGGATAGTTCAAAGGAAGCTAAGAAAGTAATTGTACCTAGAGAGGCTTTAGTGAAAAGTTTTAATGACATTTCTTCTTGTGATAAAAAGATTATTTTAATGCATCATCCTATTGATTGGTTTGAGGATGATAATGCTTATGACGTTGAAAGCATATTAAACAAATATGATTTTGTATTGACTGGCCATAAGCATCATGAGTCTAGTAAGCAGTACGTACATGCAAATGGTCGAACGATTGTAAATGCGGTTTCTAAGTTGGATATTAGTGGAAATGAAAACGGATATGCAATTATTGATTTGGAAGATGATCAAGTTGTAATTAAAAATCGGAAATATATAAAAAAAAGAATGGAATATGCTCCAGACGTTAATATTACGGATGACGGCATAGTGTTGATTCAATTGTCGTCAAATAATACAGGCAAACAATTGTTAGTAGATACAATATTAAACACCAAGAAAGGATTTAATAATTCGTTAGATGAGTTATTCATTACTAATTTAATTGAGACAGGAACGAGAAAAAAATTTGAAGATTTGTTTGTAATGCCCGTAATGGACAAGCATTCAGAGTTAGTAAAAGAAAGGAATGATGACCCAGAAAGGCCCAATGTAAATATTATACAAGAGATAATGGGGCACAAATATTCAACTATTTGGGGGAGAAAGGAAACTGGAAAAACAATTTTAGCAAACTATGTCGCAAAGACATTATATGATAATTATGCGGAATATAAACTTCTTCCGGTTATACTAGATTGTAGATTTTTGGCAACTTCAAAAACTGCAATTTTATCTGCTGTTGGAGCGAGAATAAAAGAATTGCTAAAGGATGATTGTGCTATTAGTAAAAAGGATATTGAACAACTTGCAAAAGAAGGAGCAATATTAATAATATTTGATAATTATGATGCGGATAATCCAAAACGAAAAATTCAATTAGACTATTTTGAGTTATTATATCCTAATAATAAATTTTTATTTTTTAGAGATGAAACTCCGGCTGTCTTTTCCGATGAAGATAGATTGGCATTAATGGAACAAGAAGAGAATGCCGATATAGTAAACTTGTTTATTCGTAGTATGGATAAACATAACATTAGGCAATTAGCCAAAAACATGTTGGCTATAAATCCGTCCATAGAAGATGCTCACGTCGATAAAATTATACGTAGTTTTTCTACTAACAATATGCCGAGAACGCCATTTGCAGTTTCTCTTATTCTTGCAATTTGTGGTGAGTCTGCTGATTATATGCCTACAAACCAAGCTAAAATAGTAGAAAATTTCATGGAAAAACTGCTTGAAAAGTTAAATCCAGAAGAAGTTTATTCGAGAACATACGATTTCAATAATAAGGAAAAATTCTTAGCGGAAATTGCCTATGAATTACATAGTAGTAATCGATATTATATGAGTAAAGATGAGTTTACGATTTTTACCATAAAATACCATGAAAAGAAGGGTTATGAACTTAGAAACAGCAAATTTGATAAGTTATTTTTTGAAAAAGGAATACTTATAGAATATAATGATAATGTATTCTTTAGATATGAATGTTTGGCATATTATTATTTGGCGAAATATTGTTTTAAAAATAGACAATATTTTGAAGAAAGAATATTAAGTAAAGACAATTATTTGCAGAATGCTGAAACTATTTCGTATTATGCTGGGTTGAATCGAGAAGATGAAAAATTGATTGCGACTTTAATAGAATATGCAAAACCATATATAGAGAAAAATGTTGAATGTGGAAATCTCTTAGAAATAGATTCAATCAAATTGGAATTAGATATTCCTGATGAGGAAATTAAGGAAAGAATTGCCGAAACAAAACAACTATCAACTAAAGAAAAAGATGAATTAACGGATTTGCCCGATCGCTCAATTGGATATAATCCTGTAAAAATGAAGGTCGATGTGAAGTATAATGAAAATACTGCATTTGCTATGCTTATAGAGTTAATTGGTGAGGTCTTACGAAGTAGTGAAGAATTACTAGTTCCTATCAAAAAGGAAAGTTTTTCTATTTTTCTCAAAGGATGTATTATCTTGTGGAAACAGTTTAGAGAATCTTTACTTGATTTTGCAAAAGAAGTAAATGAAGAAATTATACTAAAGAAAAAAGCGAAGGAGGGAGAAAATTTTGAAGAGATAAAAAAATCTCTTGAAAAGGCATATACTTTGTTTTGTGATGTTTTAAAATTAAGTGTGCCCATTGCGATAGCAGGTTTTGCGTTTGATAGTGTTGGAACGGATAAAATGAAAAAGATATATGTCGACATTTACAACGAGTGTCCTGATGACAAGCCTGAAAAATTATTGATGTGTATGTTACTATGTGATTTAAAAATAAATAATTGGGATAAAGTAATTAAAGAATATATAAAAAACACAAGTAAAAAAGATTTCCTTTTAATTATGTTTTTCAAATGTCAATATTATTTACAGTTTAATTATTTTGGTGATGAAACAAAAAAAATAATTGAGCCAACAGCAGATTGTTATATTGCGGCGCACAATATGAGCAAACTTGATAAATCTAGGATTATTGGTGCAATTGAAAAACATAAGTTGTTACCAGGCAAGAAAGTTGAATGACAAAATGAAGATAATTACTGCAAATCAGAGAAAATCCGTTTGGAAGTTAATATAGTTAAAGATTTTTAATAAGGTTAACATGGTTATGTGTAGTGGGATAAAATCATTTTGATTTTACCAAGTAACTTTCGATAATAAAAAATATTATCTTAGAAATTGCATATATGTTTTAATCAAATACATGCAAAATTTCATTGCCGGCAGTGTTTTGTGTTAAATTGGTTAAAACACCTGAATTACGTTAAAAGCGTTGAAATTTATTTGTAAATTGCGTAATGTTGGTATAAGTTGATATAAGAATTTTTACAAAAGAGGTCAAATGTCCAAAACCGTGGACATTTGACCGTTGCTAATTTTTAGCGAAATTTTATATAATATATGACGAT
>CALWKL010000109.1 GCA_944381255.1 uncultured Clostridia bacterium
ATGATTCTTGAAAACTTGAGCAAGATAGCAACCTAAGCCACATAGCATTGCTACGGCACCGATATAATAGAAAACTGCATAACAGATAAACACACCAACTATAGCAAATAGTTTAGCGAGAACAAAAAATGCAATAGCAATAAAGCAAGCAATAGCAGTCAAGTTTTTTAGAGAAAACTCAAATTTCTTAGGCTCTTCTGGGTCCCCAATTGTTACCTTTTTACTTGATTTTGACTTAGCCAATTCCTCAGCTTCAGCCTCTCTAATTTCATCAAAATAACTATCGTAATAGTCGCGTTCTTGATCTAAATCCTTGCTTGATTTCTTTTCCTCATCAGCAAACATATTTATTCCCCCTTCGCTTATATTTATTACTTTTTTATTATATCATACAATTGGAAGGAAATCAATACCCAAAGTCAAAAAATTTCTATAAATTTGCATTTTTTTGCAAATATTTTGTTAAATATTCATTTTTTATGGTTATTTTATGTCAAATTTGGCCTATAAACATCAGGGTCTAGAATCTTTGCCCAAGTATTTTTACCTACAATTCCATCTACTACCAGACCATTTTCCGCTTGAAATTCCTTGACAGCTTGCTCAGTTTGCCTACCAAAAATTCCATCTATTGAGCCTACATTGTATAGTTTGGAATATAGTTTCTGTTGCAAGTACTTCACTTCAGTGCCATAATCACCTAGTCGCAAAGTTCGTGCTGATGGCGTCAAATTATTAAGTTTATACCAAGTCAATCTACCTACTATACCATCTGGCGACAAGCCAGTTGCCTGCTGGAACGCACGGACAGCATTTTGAGTATTTGGACCAAAAACGCCATCGACTTGCCCCACCGCATAGCCATCAATTTTTAGCAAAAATTGTAGGTATCTAACATATTTACCAGTACTATTTAGTCGCAATATTGGGAATGAATCTTGCTCTCTTGTAATATAGTTTACATCAAAATACTCACACACCCCTCGGCACGCAGCACGACCTATATCCCCAGTCCAATCAGGGTCGAGCATTAGACGAGCTTCTCTAAAATTTGTCATAAACCCACACTCCATCAAGCACGCTATACAATTTACATTTGATAGCATTCCTACATCTAGTGGCTTTACTCCTCTACCTCGCACATCTACTGCTTCTAAGATATTTTGATATACGATTTCAGCAAAATTTTGGGACTGTTGTGGGCGAATATTAAGAGGAGAATAATATCCCTCCAATCCATTAGCATCATTAAAAGTAGTGCCATCACCAAAAGCATTGTATGCAAAGGTAACCAAGGCATTCGCCCCAGCTCTATTAACAATAGTTACACGGTTAGATATACTTAGGTCTTGTCTATTTGGTTTGACATCTAATATTCTAAAGCCTATGCGTAGGCAGTCTGCTAAAAAAGCATTTTTTGCAGCATAATTAAACTCATTTTCATAAATAACCCTATCAATATAAGGCATCATCGGCGTACGCTTCCCTGCTGTTGGAGGATTTACGCCATGTTCATCATTCCCTGCTATTAGATAATTTTGTGGATTATTAGCCATTTACTCACCTCTTTACTTTTTCATTTTATTTATGTAATTAAGCAAAAATATGTGTATAAAAGTGCTTTTTGAAAAATAAAAAAGGCGGTGGATTTTACTCCACCAACCTAATACTAATCTTTGTCTTGGCAACCACAGTCGCAATCATCATCGCAATCGTCATCGCAACAATCATCTTCACACTCGCAAGAATGATGCTTGCAACCACAGCCACAGCCGTCATGCTCAACATCATCTAAACTATTTAGTTCTTTTAGAACCAACTCTATATCTATACCATGAGCATCACAAGCATCAATTAGTGCTTCTGCTTGACTCATTGGGCAACCGCAACAATGCATTCCAAATCCTTCCAAAACAGCACGAGCATTTGGATTGATTGCCAAAATCTCGCCCATTGACATTTCTTCGTTAAATTTCATTTTATTTCCTCCTTTTGGAAATTGCTCTATTATACAATTAATCTAACAAAAAATCAAGCATTTTATTCATCTTTACCGCGTTTATTATCTAGCACAACTTTAGGCAATTCTTCTTCAAAATCAGCCGTTTCGCCCTGCTCAAGATTTTCCTTTATTATAGCATCACTACTTGCCTTTTCTTTATTATTAGCAACTAAATTTTCGCTAAAATCACCTTGAGATGCTACTTTTTGGGTATCATTAGTAGTCATATCCAGCACTTCTTCGCCCGCAGTACTCATATTAACTAACACCTTTTTTGTTGGCTTACGAGTCTCTTTGATAGCACGCTCATCAGCTACCGAAATCTCTGCACCCAGTTCATTCAATTCATCACTAGCGATATCTTTTTCCATTTTTTCTTGTTCGAGTTGCGCAGCAATCTCTAGACTAAAGTCAGTTTTTGTAATATTAAGTTTATCTAGTGTGATACCATATTTTGATAAAGATTTATTTACCAGAGGTAATAATTGCATTTCAAAAACTTCCCTATCATCAATCGCTTGAGGAGTAATACCCTTAATGCTAGGCAGTATTTCAGTAACTATTTCTCCTACAAATTCGCGCAAGCGCTCCTCAGCCTTGATAGACTCAATGCGAGCCCATTCGTATAAGAATAATTTAATTGCTCCACTTGGCTCGACACATCTAAAATCCATTGTCCCACCCAAGCCAACGGAATAACGTTTTTTATTAGGCAATTTTAAATTTACATTATCAGACTGCCACAATTTGTCGGTAAAAGTCGCTTGACTTACATAATAAAGGTCGCACTTAAAGCTCTCACGATACACCTTTTCTTTCTTGCCTTTTTTGATTACAACCACTGGTTTATCCAAGCGCAATGCCTTCTTGGTTAGAGGCAACCTATCTAGACTAATTATCCACTCGCCAGCTTCAAATACATCTCTCGGCTTATCCTTTACCACAATTACAGCCCACCAACCTTGTGGCACTACAATATGGTCTCCTAATTTAATCTCTAGCCTCGCTACAGACAGAGGCTGAATAAAACTTGAATTATATTTATCAGGCAGACTCAGAAAACCTTGCTTTTCTTTTTTAAAAAAATCGAAAAAACCCATATCATATCTCTCCTAAATTACAGTATACCATAATGAATACAAATAATCTATCTATTCGCCAAAAAATGTAAAAAAATTTTATGTTAAAGTATAACCTTTCATCATAGATTAATGGTGCATTTAGGAGGAACTATGGAATATTTAACTAATTTAATAGGCAAATCTGTGCTTTCTATTTTCGAGCAAAGAATAGTTGGCACTGTATTAAACGCCGAATTCGATACAATGTTTAGGCGAGTAAAGCACTTAATAATACTGAGTACTGATGAAGAAAATATATTTATGCTACCATTCAGTAAAATTTACTCAATAGACGCTATAATAACTATTCGAAATTCAAATGACTTGATAGTCGCCGTAGAACAGACCTATCCAACACTTATCGGTTGCCAAGTTTATGGACTGTCTGCCAAGTCATATGGCAAGGTACTAGAGGTTGGACTAGAGCGAAGTGTTACACAAATAATCTATGCAGATATTACTATAGAAATCAGTCATCTCTTTGGAGTTAATTCGCACACTATTATAATTAATGATTTGGATAAAAAATTATATAAGCATCACTTCGCCCCTAGGACTACTACCCCGCCATCACGCTCTACTCAAATAGTATCTATCTTAACAGATGCCAACAACGGAATAGCTATGCCAAAGACGATTACCGCTCAGCCACTCGACAAATGAATTAACTAAAATGCTAATTTTGTCTTATTCACTTTACAACTTCTGTAACTTTGTGATAGAATAATTGCATAAATTATTTATAAAGGAGTTTATCATGATTTTTGATGAAATAGTAGACTTGCTTAGCGAACAGATGAATATTGACAAATCTATGCTAACACCAGACACCCGTTTTATAGAGGATTTGCACACAGACTCACTAGATATGGTCGAGATGCTTATCGCTCTAGAGGACAAGTACAATATTTCTGTACCAGATGAAGATGCTAAGAACCTAAATACTTTGGGCAAACTTGCCGAGTATGTCGAAAATAAAATTAACAATAAAGAATAATTTAAAGTAGTGAGAATATTTATAATTCTAAAATACAGCAACTTAAATATTCCCTATCAGTAGATAACAAAAAAGGACTCTAAATAGAGTTCTTTTTTATTTTATCCGTAGAAACCACACTACTTATTTCCTAAATCTAGATAAATATTTGGGTCTACGGATAAAATAAAAAAGAACTCTATTT